>JAEWTK010000092.1 GCA_023459535.1 Pseudomonadota bacterium | reverse complement strand
ATGATGGTCAGCCTGGTGAGCGATCCGGCACCGGAAGCAGCGCCGGAAGTGGTGGAAATCATTCCTGAGCCTGAACGCGTACCTGAACCCAAGCCGGTCATCAGGAAACCTGAACCAGTGCAAAAAGCCGTTGAACCGGAACCGGTGCCACAACCAGCCGAGCCGGTTCCGGCAACGGAGGCTGTTCCGGCCGTATCTGCGGAGCCCACTGCCGTACCTGTATCGGCACCGGTAGTTGCACAGCAGGAACCTCCGGTGGTCGAGGAGATGAAAGAGGTGATTGAACCGCCGAAGTTTGGTGCAGCCTATTTGCATAATCCGGCACCCAAGTACCCGCCTCTGTCCCGACGTATCGGAGAGGAAGGGCGTGTGCTGTTGCGTGTGCTGGTGGCTGCAAGCGGCGCGGCAGAATCAGTGGAAATCGAGGCTGGAAGTGGTTCTGCCAGGCTGGATCAGGCCGCCCTGGATGCCGTGAAAAAATGGCGTTTTATTCCGGCCAAGCGGGATAAGGAGCCAATCAGTGCTTTCGTCATCGTACCGATCCAGTTCACATTGAACGGCTGATAGAAAAATAGCTGAAAGCGGACGGGCACTATTTAAAGCAGTATTTAAAACAGAAGGAAACAGCGATGAATAACGGATATGAATTCAACAGCCTGCAATTTATTGCAGAAGGCGGCGTAGTCTCCCTGCTGGTGGCCATCACCTTGCTCACGATGTCCATCGCGAGTTGGTATCTGATCTTTGTCAAAGGTTACCGCGCCGTTCGCTTGCGTAACGCCTCAGCTGCCTACATCAGGCGTTTCTGGCAGGCCAAGAACCTTCAGGCCGCGATACAACAGCCCGCAGATGGTGTGCCGGCCTCGATTATCGTGATCCAGGCTATCAAGGCTGCAGATCACTACCGTCACCATGCAGCGCAAAAAGCCGGTGAAATCTGCAATCAGGATGAATTCATCGCACGCAGCATGCGCAAGGTCATGGCGGAAGAGTCAGCACAAATGGAACGTGGGTTGACCGTGCTGGCTTCGGTCGGCAGCATCGCCCCGTTCGTCGGCTTGTTCGGCACGGTTTGGGGTATTTACCACGCGCTTGCCAGTATCAGCCTGAGTGGTCAGGCGACCCTGGACAAGGTGGCCGGACCGGTGGGCGAGGCGCTCATCATGACGGCCCTGGGCCTGGCTGTAGCGATACCGGCGGTGCTGGCCTATAACGCCTTTGTCAGAATGAACCGCAACCTGCTGGCCCAGACCGAATCCTTTGCCCAGGAAGTGCACGTGCTGCTGACTACCGGCGCGGCGCTGAAAGATAACCTGCAGCAGGATGTGCAGCAGACCGCTGCTGCTGCAAAAACCGCAGCCCATTTGCATGAGGTGCCGGCATGATAGGTTCAGGACATGGCTTCAACTCGGGCAGTCATACTGCGCCGATGAATGAGATCAACATGATCCCGCTGATCGATGTCATGTTGGTGCTGCTGGTCATTTTCATCATCACGGCACCTTTGCTGACGCATGCGGTCAAGATCGATCTGCCGCAGGCCAGTAGCCAGGCGCTGCCGGAGAAACCCGAGATAGTCTCGATCTCGATAGACGATGCAGGGCGCATGTACTGGAATGATGTTTCGATGGTGCAAGGCGAACTGGCACTGAGATTGCAGCAGGTCGCCGTGCAGGAACCGCAACCCGAGCTGCATATCCGTGCCGACAAGCAGACGCGCTACCAGTTGCTGGCTGAGGTGATGGCCGATGCACAGAATGCCGGCATCAAGAAAATGGGCTTCGTCAGTACACCGGACTGACGGAATTATGCTGAATCATTAAATAAGATAGTGAACAAATGCAAACAAGGAAACTAATGCCGGTGATGGTGTGGCGCAAATTGATTCTACTCTCGGCTATTGGCCTGTTGACGGCTTGTTACGATTCCGTATCACAAGTTGCAGCTGACCGTGAAGTGGTTGCCGCTGATGCAACAGATAAGCGCAGTGCCAGAAGCGGAGAGATGGTCTATCAGCATGTCTGTATGGCCTGTCATGCCACAGGCGTTAATGACGCACCCAAGTTCGGAGACCGGAAAGACTGGGCCGAGCTGATTGAGGAGGGCTATGGCATATTGGTCTATGAGTCGATTAAGGGGGAGGGCATGATGCCACCGCGCGGTGGTAACCCCAGTGTGACGGACATGGAAATGGCCAATGCCGTTGCCTATATGGCTAATGCCGCGGGTGCGGCGTGGGTTGCACCAGGTAGCGAGGAAGAAGTGCAATCCATGCTGAAGCAGGCTGAGGTTGAGTTGTCGCATCACCATGGGGAGGATTAGAGCCTCAGGCTCAACTTGTTAGTCTTTACAAGGATTTATTTATCGATCTAGCCAGCCAGTGAGGTTTTCTCAGATAGCCAGCCAGTGATCCAACATCACAGGGAGTGTTATCTTGAAGAAAGTCTATTCACGTCAGGCTCAATTACGTTTAAAACCTGCGTATTTGGCTGTTTTGCTTACATTGGCAGCCACACCGCAACATTTGATGGCTGAAGAATCCACAAAGGCGACGGTAGATGCCGAAATGCTGCCTGTGGTTCAGGTTGCCGAAGATCGCTCGGGCGAGCCGTCATCAGAAAAGACCGGTTCCTACACCATAGGCACGACCACCAGCGCCACGCGTCTTGATACCAGTATCAAGGAAACCCCGCAATCCATCTCGGTCATCACCCGTGCGGTGATTGATGATTTCCGGTTGAACTCCGTGAACGATGTGCTGGATTTTGCAACCGGCATCAAGGTGGAACGCGTTGAGCCAGACCGTTCCTATTACACGGCGCGTGGTTCTGATATCACCAATTTTCAGGTTGACGGTATCGGCACACCATTTGCCCAGGGATTGGTCTTTGGTGATATTGATACTGCTATCTATGACCGTGTCGAGGTTCTGCGCGGTGCGAATGGCCTGCTGACCGGCACAGGTAATCCATCTGCCACCATCAATTTCATTCGCAAACGCCCAACGGCCGATTTCCAGCTGGAAGTTGATGCTTCTGTTGGTTCTTGGGACTATCGACGCCTTGATTTGGATGTTTCCGGAGCACTGACCGATGCAGGCAATGTGCGTGGCCGTCTGGTGCTGGCGAATCAGAATCGTGGTTCGCACCTCGATCGCTACAGCAC
>JAEWTK010000091.1 GCA_023459535.1 Pseudomonadota bacterium | reverse complement strand
TGGCTTCGCCGCCGCGCATCGTGATCTGGTGAACCTGAATCTGGACCCGCATTTTGTCACGCGGGCAAACAAGGCGAAGAACAAGGTCGCGCTCATCTCCGGCGGCGGCTCCGGTCATGAGCCGTTGCACACAGGTTTCATCGGCCATGGCATGCTGGACGCGGCCTGTCCCGGTCATGTGTTCACGTCACCGACGCCGGATCAGATGATGGCGGCAGCCGAGGCGGTGGAATGCGGCAAGGGCGTGCTGTTCATCGTCAAGAACTACGCCGGCGATGTCATGAATTTCGAGATGGCGGCCGAGATGATCAGCTGCGAACATGCAACCGTGCTGACCAGCGATGATGTGGCGGTCGAGAACTCGACCTATACCACCGGGCGTCGCGGTGTGGCTGGCACCGTCATTGTCGAGAAAGTGGTTGGCAGCCTGGCTGAAACCGGTGCCGATCTCGCGCATTGCAAGGCACTGGGCGAACGCGTCAATCAGCGCACGGCTTCCATGGGCGTGGCCCTCAGCAGTTGTACGGTGCCTGCTGCCGGCCGGCCGACCTTCGATATCGGCGACAATGAACTGGAGATGGGCGTCGGCATTCACGGCGAGCCGGGCCGCCGGCGCGAGCCCATGCAGCCGGCTGATGACATCGTCAATGATCTGGTGACGGCGATCCTGCATGACCTGCGGCCGGTGGAAGGCAGCGAGGTGCTGCTGATGATCAACGGTTTCGGCGCCACGCCGCTGATGCAGTTGTATATGCTCTATCACAGCGCCAGCAAGCTGCTGGCGGCGCACGGACTGAAAGTCGCTCGCTCGCTGGTCGGCAACTACACGACGGCGCTGGATATGGCAGGAGCTTCGGTGACGGTCTGTGAACTGGATGAAGAGATCAAGCAGCACTGGGATAGCCCGGTGCATACTGCCGCGTTGCGCTGGGGCATGTAGTCCGCCGTCAATAGCGGCCTGGTTGAATCAGACCGGATTTTCTCTTGCAGGAATCGATTAAGGCGGGCCAGTCCGGAGATCAGTCCAGATAATCGCTGGACGCCGGCTCTTCAGCGGCGGCCTGTTGCTCGGCTTCGCGCCCCAGCATCAGCTGGCGTGATTGCGGCGATTCCAGGCTGATGCGGCCCAATGCGCCGCTGCGATAATCCACCAGGAACGCCATCGCCGTTTTTTCCATGTCAGTATGACCGCCCTTGAGCAGATAGCCACGGCGTTTGGCGACGACTTCCAGCAGATCGACGCCATCCATGCCGCTGACATCAGTCTTGTAGCGGGTGTTGAGCAGTGCCGGGTAGCGTTCAAGCAGGATATCGGCCAGAAACAGTGCCACATCCTCGTCGATTACCGCATTGCGGCCGATGGCATGGCTTGCCGCCAGCATGTAGCCGTCAGACTCGTGGGCGATCTTCGGCCACATCATGCCCGGCGTATCGGTGATAGTCATCACTTCACTCAGTTCGAAACGCTGCTGTGACTTGGTCACGGCCGGTTCGTCGCCGACCTTGGCGATGCGGCGGTTGAGCAGGGCATTCATCAGCGTCGATTTGCCGACATTGGGAATGCCCATGATCATCATGCGCAATGGTTTGAGATGGGTGCCGCGGTGTGGTGCCAACTGTTGACAGAGCCCCGGGATTTTTTTGGCATCCCCCGGTTTCTTGCATGAAAGGGCGACCGCCTTGACGCCTTCCTGCTGGTTGAAGTGTTGCAGCCAGGCTTGGGTGACCTCCGGGTCGGCCAGGTCGGCCTTGTTGAGGATCTTCAGGTTGGGACGCTGGCGGAACAGGCGCATATCCTCAATCATCGGGTTATGGCTGGCCTCGGGCACGCGCGCGTCCAGCACCTCGATGACGACATCGATGAATTCCATGGTTTCGGCGGCCTTTTTGCGCGCCTGGGTCATATGGCCCGGATACCACTGAATCGCCATTTTTTCCTCTTGAAAATCGAAAAATACTTTGTCGGCTACGGCTTGCCGTACTAAAACGTACTGTCTTCGCCTTGCCTTCGCGTCTTTTTCGATTTTGAAGAGGAAAAGCTATTGGATTGGATTTCTTCAAAATCAAAAACTTGCTGCGTCGGCATCGCCTTGTGGCGTCAAGACGAGCCGCTGTAGCGGCCGTCCTGACGGACATGACCTTGCGGTTAGTGCTACTCGCACTGTCTGCGACTCGCCTTCTTGCCATTTTTGATTTTGAAGAGAAAAACGACGTAAGTTGAAATTCTTCAAAACCAAAATGGTCATGCAATGCATGTTAGCCGCATTCTAACATCGTGCGAGGCGGGCATGCCTCGGTTAAACTATCGTCATGTCACTAATTCCCGAAATCAAACCCAATCAGTCCATCGACTTGCTGAAGGCGCTGCATATCCTCACGCGCGACGGCAAGCTCAATCAGGATACCCGGCGCAAACTCAAGCAGGTGTATCACCTCTATCACTTTATCGAGCCACTGCTGGAGGAAGTGATGGCCGAGAATGAGCAGGCGGTGCTGGTTGATCACGGTGCCGGCAAATCCTACTTGGGTTTCATCCTCTACGACCTATTCATGAAACAGCGTGCCGGCGGGCAGGTGATCGGTATTGAAACGCGTGCCGAACTGGTGGAAAAATCGCGTGAACTGGCGCAGCAGCTCGGTTTCGAACGCATGCAGTTTCTGCATTTGAGTGTGGAGGAGTCGATCCAATCGAAGGCGTTGCCGGAGAAGGTCGATATTGTCACTGCGCTGCATGCCTGCAATAC
>JAEWTK010000090.1 GCA_023459535.1 Pseudomonadota bacterium | reverse complement strand
TGTCGTAATGCGTTGTCAATGCGTGCCAGTCTGCAACAAAAAACAGGCATTCATGCTCGTGTTGCAACTTGACCCAGTTTTTCAGAACTCCGTGATAATGACCCAAATGCAAGCTTCCCGTAGGACGCATGCCCGATAAAACACGCTCAACAGCCATAGTAATTAAAATCCATTATTAGATAGTGTGATTATACGAAGAATCGTCTCGATTAAGTTGTAATCGCGCCGATCAGCCACAACACCGCCTTAATCAAGGGCATCATGATCTGATACAGCACACCGGTAAACAACAGCACGATCAGTATGAGAAAGCCGTAGCGCTCCAGTTTTGCAAACTGGTAGGCAAGATGATGCGGCAACAGGCTCACGGCGATGCGGCCACCGTCCAGTGGCGGCAGCGGCAACAGATTAAGCACCAGCAGCACGACATTGATCATGATGCCGGCCTGCGCCATCAAGGTCAGAGGCTGGATGAAAAACTCCGGTGCATGGCCGGCAAAACTGAAAACCAACGCCCACAGGAAAGCCATCACCAGATTGGAAGCCGGACCGGCTGCAGCGACCCAGAGCATGTCGCGCTTGGGATTACGCAGTTTGCTGAAATTCACCGGCACCGGTTTGGCCCAGCCGAACAATATACCGCCCAACATCATGGTCAATGCCGGAACAAGGATGGTGCCGATCGGGTCGATGTGATTGAGTGGATTGAGCGTGATGCGGCCCTCCAGATGGGCAGTCATGTCGCCGAAATATCTCGCGGCATAACCATGTGCCGCCTCGTGCACAGTGATGGCAAAAATGACCGGCAAGGCATAAATTGCTATTTTCTGTATCAGGGTAAGTTCCATCGGGTTTCCGTTTTCGCTCTTATTCATCCAGGCCGAATGGGGCTGGATCACCAGCACCCAGCCGAATCAGTTGCGGGCTATCGCCAGTCAGATCGATGACAGTCGTCGGCTCCGCCACACAGGCACCGGCATCGATCACCAGATCGACCTGATGTTCCAGCCTGTCACGAATTTCCCAGGCCTCGTTCATGGGTTCACTTTCGCCCGGCAGCATCAGTGTCATGCTGAGCAGCGGCTGGTTCAGCTCATCCAGTATCGCCTGCGTCACCGCGTGCTGTGGCACGCGCAGGCCGATAGTGCTGCGTTTGGGATGCTGCAGGCGGCGCGGCACTTCTCTCGACGCTTTCAGCACAAAAGTATATTGGCCCGGCGTATTGGTTTTCAGCAAGCGGAACTGACTGTTGTTGACCTGGGCATAATTGCCGATCTCGGCCAGATTGCGGCAGACCAGCGTGAAATGGTGGCTCTCGTCGACGCCGCGTATGTCGCGAATGCGCTTTTGCGCATCGACATTGCCCAGTATGCAGCCCAGGGCATAGGTCGAATCGGTCGGATAAGCGATGACCCCGCCCTGATTCAGTATAGTCACTGCCTGATGCACCAGACGTGCCTGCGGGTTCTCGGGATGAATGACGAAATACTGGGCCATTTCAGTGCGCTTCTTCCTGCAGAAGGCTGGTTTCTGGCCAGTCCTGCCAGACCGGGACACAGTTGGCCGGCAGTGCAGGCAGACGCCCCATCTCCATGTAACTCAAACCCTGGCCGTGGTAATCGGATCCCTGCGAAGCCTGCAGGCCAAACATGCCTGCGATACGGGCATACTCCTGATACTGGTCCTGCGTATGGCTGCCGGTCACCACTTCGATGGCGCTGCCGCCATATGCCCTGAACTCTTCCATCAGCTCCAGCATGGTCGGGCGCCCCATGTCATATCGGCCCGGATGCGCGATGACGGCGATACCGCCGCTATTGACGATCCAGCCTACCGCTTCCTCCAAGCCGGCCCAATGGTGCTCGACATAGCCCGGCTTGCCCTTGACCAGGTATTTCTTGAATATCTTGCGCATCTCATTGCCGTAACCTTTTTCCATTAGATACCGAGCGAAATGCGTGCGGCTGATGATGCCTTCACTGGCATAGCGATAGGCACCCTCCAGACTGCCATGGATGCCGGCCTTTTCCAGACTGGCCGCCATGCCTTCGGCCCTGGTATGGCGTCCGGCGCGAATCTGCCGCAAACCTTCGACCAGCGGAGGATAGGCCGGATCCACCTTGAGTCCGACAATGTGCAAGGTGCGCCTGCGCCAGGTCACGGAAATCTCCACGCCATCGATCAATTGAATACCGTGCATATCCGCGGCCTGTCTGGCTTCATCCAACCCTGCGGTATCATCGTGATCGGTCAGCGCAAGCACACGCAAACCATGTTCAGCCGCGTGCTGCACGAGGGCAGATGGCGACAACAGGCCGTCCGAAATATTCGAATGACTGTGCAAATCTATATGGGAGAATATCGTCAAGGATGAAATATTGAATCTTGTGACCCAAGCTGAATCATAGCAAAATACGTTTGCTCACACATGGCTATATGCAAGCCATGCACTTTGACCACCTACTCTTTCAGTCTGGATTATTAAATGAAGTTTCTGTTCGACCTGTTTCCCGTCATCCTGTTTTTTGCCGCCTTCAAGCTCTTCGGCATCTATGTAGCCACCGCGGCAGCCATCGTCGCCACCCTGCTACAGATCGGCTGGGTCAAGTTTCGTCATGGCAAGGTCGATAATATGCTGATCGCCAGCGGTATCATCATTGTTGTTTTTGGCGGTGCCACGCTGCTACTGCATGACGAAACCTTCATCAAATGGAAACCGACTGTGCTTTACTGGCTGTTCGGCGTCGGCCTCACTGTCGCCAGCCTGGTCTTCAAGAAGAACCTGATCCGCAGCATGATGGAAAAACAGGTTAGCATGCCGGATGCCATCTGGAGCAAACTCAACCACGCCTGGGCTGTGTTCTTCATCTTCCTCGGTTGCCTGAACCTGGCGGTCGCCTATAACTTCACGACCGAAGCCTGGGTCAACTTCAAGCTGTTCGGCACCATGATCCTGATGTTTGCCTTCATCGTCGGACAGAGTCTGATGATCAGCAAATACATCGTAGCCAAAGACCCAGAGTAAAAGGAAAGCGCCATGTGGTACGCCATCATCACCGAAGACACACCCAACAGCCTGGAAAAACGCCTCGCGGCACGGCCTGCACATCTGGCACGCCTGCAGCAATTGCAGGATGAAGCCAGACTGCTGCTCGCCGGCCCTTTCCCGGCGATCGACAGTGCCGATCCCGGATCCGCTGGCTATTCCGGTAGCCTGATCATCGCGGCTTTTGCCAATCTGGAAGCGGCAAGAAGCTGGGCGGAGGCAGATCCGTTCGTCACCAATGGCGTCTATGCCAATGTCGTCGTCAAACCATTCCGCAAGACATTGCCAGTCATGCCGGTTCTGCCCGATATCGAACTGGATTAGGAGTGAACGCAAGCATGTCATTGGAGGAAGAAATCCGGCAAAAACTGACTGTCCTCTCACCCACGCGACTGGAACTGGAAGACGAGAGTGCCCGCCATGCCGGTCACAAAGGCAATAGTGGTGGCGGACACTTCAGGCTATATATCATCAGCTCGCAATTTTGCGGAAAATCGCCGATAATCCGCCATCGCCTGATATATCAAGCACTTGCCGGAATGATTCCACAACGAATCCACGCACTGAGTATTCAAGCGGTTGCAACTGACGAAACCGAATGACTACTTACAAACATTACTTCTCAAGGAATTCTTTATGAAACTGATCAAGAGCACAGTGCTTGCACTGACATTATTCGGCTTTGCGCACACCGCACTGGCAGCTGACAGCGTCGCTACCGTCAACGGCAAACCCATCAAACAATCCCTCTATGACTACATCAGCAAGGATGCCACCGCACGTGGCCAGACTGTCGATGCCAACGTCAAGGAAATGATCGTGAACAAGCTGATCAGCAGCGAGCTGGTCTACCAGGAAGCGCAACGTCTGGGCCTCGACAAGCAGGCAGATTACCTGGCGCAGGAAGAGCTCAGTCGCCGCGAACTGCTGGTCAATACCTATCTTGCCGACTTCATCAAGAAAAATCCGGTCAGCGAAGCCAGCACCAAGGCCGCCTACGAGAAATTCAAGAAGGAAATGGGTGACAAGGAATACAAGGCCAGCCACATCCTGGTCGCTACGGAAACCGAGGCCAAGGACATTATTGCGCAACTGGGCAAAGGTGGTGACTTCGCCAAGATCGCCAAGGAAAAATCCAGCGACCCCGGCTCCAAGGACAAGGGCGGTGACCTCGGCTGGTTCTCCCCCAGCACCATGGTCAAACCGTTCAGCGATGCCGCAGTTGGCCTGAAGAAAGGTGCCGTCACCGCCACCCCGGTGCAGACCCAGTTTGGCTGGCATGTCATCAAACTGCAAGACACCCGCACCGCACAGCCGCCTGCCTACGAAAAGGTCAAACCGGGTCTGCAGAAACAACTGCAACAGGAACAACTGGAAAAAGTACTGAGCGATCTGCGCACTAAAGCCAAGGTCGTCATCAACTAGATCCCATGTAACGAAACCTGGTGCATGAAATAAAAAAACGGCCCGTAGTTTTGGGCCGTTTTTTTGTTGCTGCCGCTATCAGTATTTTTCCGGCCTCAGCACATCAACTTCGGTGAAGTACAGGCTCAGCCCGTAATTGGCGGCATACCTGGCCATCACTTCACTGGCGATCACATCAGCCACCGCACCTTCGCAAAGTATCTCCATGCGGATGGTTCGATCCGACTCCCAGATCCCCTCACGTACACCGGTCGTCCCGCTACCGCGCACATCAGTGACGGTATATCCATGCGCACCCAGATGCATGACATCCTCAACCAGTCGCTTCTCAAGACTGGCTTCTGCGATGATGACCAGCAATTGCCGGCAATATTTTTTCAGGGACATAATCGATGACTCCTCCTCATGCCATCCAGTTGGCGACGTAACCTGCGGCTGCAATATAAAGTGGGATGCCCAGTACAATATTGAACGGGAACGCGACACCCAAGGCAATGGTGATCGAGAGTCCGGCATTGCCTTCAGGCACGGCGATACGCATGGCTGTGGGGGCAGCGATATAACTGGCACTGGCCGCCAGTGTCGCAACAATGGCAATACCACCAACCGAAAGCCCGAGCAACGCTCCCAGCGACAAACCAACCATGGCAAGCATGGGTGGCGCCATTACACCGACCAGAATGACGCGCGCACCATATTGCCGTAGCAGCGAAAGATGCGCGCCTGCCACTAGCCCCAGTTCCAGCAGGAACAACGCCAGCACGCCCTTGAATGGATCGACAAACAGCGCCTGTATCGGCTGCGTACCCTCGACCCCGCCGATATAACCGATCAACAAGCCGCCGAGCAATAACAGCACGCTTTTGCCGAAAATCACATCATGCAATAGCGTTTTCAGTTGGGTGGCATTTTGCCCGGAGGATTTCGCACCATCGGCAAACAGTTTTGCAATCAACACACCGGCAACGATGCCCGGCGCCTCCATCACCGCCACCCATAAGGCTGCGTGCCCTTCAAATGGTACAGC
>JAEWTK010000089.1 GCA_023459535.1 Pseudomonadota bacterium | reverse complement strand
ATCTACGGCATGAGCGCCTTCGGTCTCGCCCAGAACCTCAATATCGAACGCAGCGCGGCCGCCAGCTACATCGAGCGTTACTTCGCCCGCTACCCCGGCGTGCGCGAATACATGGACAACACCCGCACGCAGGCCAAGGCGCAAGGTTATGTCGAGACCTATTTCGGCCGCCGCCTCTGGGTGCCGGAGATCAACAGCCCGAACGGCATGCGCCGCGCAGGTGCCGAACGCGCGGCCATCAACGCGCCCATGCAAGGCACAGCCGCCGACCTCATCAAACTGGCAATGATCGCGGTACAGGGCTGGCTGGAAAAGGAACAGCTACAGAGCAAACTGATCATGCAGGTGCACGATGAACTGGTGCTGGAAGTGCCGGAGACGGAACTGAGCCTGGTGAAAGAGAGGTTGCCGCAACTGATGCAGGGCGTGGCCAAACTGGATGTGCCACTATTGGCGGAAGTGGGTGCCGGCGCGAACTGGGAAGCGGCGCACTGACGACGGCTGCACAGGTTCAGGCAGCCGGTTTGTCCGTTGCGGCCTCCGCCGCGAGCGCCTGCAGATACTCGCCGATATCCCATTCGCAACCACCGCAACCGGACAAGGCACCGGTCTTGCGCGAAATGGCGTCGGCGTCGAGCCCCTGCAGGAAATAGGCGCGAATCTGCCCGCGTCGTGTGCCGCTGCATGGGCACATGATTTCATCATCCGGATTGTCGTGGCTCATGGTCTGCATTTTCAGTGTCAGCTTACTCAGAGCCTATTGTAGCGGCGCAAGTTCAGTGGCGGGGCAGCAGACCACGGAAAAAATCGCCAGCACAGGTCACGCAACCGATGACCGGATCACTGGTCGAAGTGCCGGATGACCCATGACAGAACTGAACGGATACAAACAATTGAATACCAGCAACGAAACCCCGCAATTCGGCGCCATTATCATCGGCGATGAAATCCTTTCCGGCAGACGGGAAGATACACACCTCAAGCGCCTGATCGAAACACTGAGGAAACGCGGCCTGCAACTTTCAAGGGCCGAGTACGTCGGTGACGAGGAAGACCGCATCACGGCAGTGCTGCGCCGCAGCATGGCGACCGGCGACATCGTCTTCTGCTTCGGCGGCATCGGCGCCACACCGGACGACCGCACCCGGCAGGCAGCAGCAACGGCCGCCGGCCTGCCGATCGAACGCCATGCCGGCGCCGTGGCTGAGATCGAGGCGCAGTTCGGCGATGGCGCTTATCCCAAACGCGTCTTGATGGCGGATTTCCCGCAAGGTGCGGCACTGATTCCCAACCCGGTCAACCGCGTGCCCGGTTTCTCGATTGGCTCGCACTATTTCATGCCGGGCTTCCCGCAAATGGCCTGGCCGATGACGGACTGGATACTCGATACACATTACGCCCACCTTTTTCACCAGTCTGATTACGTCGAAGAAGCGATACTGGTGCTGGATGGTGCCGAAAGCCAGTTGATCGATCTGATGAACCGGCTGAGCGACCAATATCCGGAAACCCGGATATTCAGCCTGCCCAGACTGGGCCCGCAAAAATCCATCGAACTCGGCGTCAAAGGCCCGGCGGCAGAGGTAGCCGCCGCCATGCAGGAACTGCGTGAAGGCGTCAGCGCAGCCGGTTTTCAGTGGCTAGAGCAGAACTGACATGGACTGCCGTCCCGACTGTGGCGCCTGTTGCATCGCGCCTTCCATCAACAGCCCGATCCCCGGCATGCCCCAAGGCAAACCGGCAGGCGTGCGCTGTATACAACTGACCGCTGACAACCACTGCGCGATTTTCGGCCAGCCGGAGCGCCCGGCCTTTTGCGCCGGCTTGCAGGCCAGCAGCGAGATGTGCGGCGAAAACCGCACACAGGCCATCGCATGGCTGACAAAGCTGGAACAGCTGACGGCTCCGGAAAAGCACTGAACCCCAAATTTCAGGTTTGCTCGCACCGCATTTGCATATAAAATAGGCAGCTTTCCCGCAAGATATGTGAAGTTATCCTGGTGCAGATAGGTCCTTACAAACTGAGAAACAATCTGGTCGTCGCTCCCATGGCGGGTGTGACCGATCGCCCGTTTCGCATGCTTTGCAAACGCTTCGGCGCGGGTCTGGCAGTCTCCGAGATGGTAACCTCCAACTCCCTGCTCTACGGCAGCGCCAAGACCCTGCGCCGCGCCAACCATGAGGGCGAAGTCGAGCCGATCTCGGTGCAGATCGCCGGTGCCGACCCGAAGATGATGGCGGAAGCCGCGCGCCACAATGTCGACAATGGCGCACAAATCATCGACATCAACATGGGCTGCCCGGCCAAGAAGATCTGTAATGTCATGGCCGGTTCCGCCCTGCTCCGCGACGAGCCACTGGTCGCGCAAATCCTCAAGGCTGTCGTCAGCGCCGTCGATGTGCCGGTGACGCTGAAGATTCGCACCGGCTGGGACAAACAGAACCGCAATGCTGTCGCCGTGGCCAAAATGGCCGAGGACATCGGCGTGCAGGCGCTGGCCATGCACGGCCGCACCCGTGCCTGTCTCTATCACGGCGAAGCCGAATACGACACCATTGCCGAAGTGAAACAGGCAATCAGGATTCCGCTGATTGCCAACGGCGACATCACCAGTCCAGAAAAGGCCAAATACGTACTGGATTACACCAAGGCCGATGCCGTCATGATCGGCCGCGCCGCGCAGGGCCGGCCCTGGATCTTCCGCGAGATCGAACATTTCCTGAACACCGGTGAGCACATGCTGGCACCGGCCGTCAGCGAGATTCACGAAGTCATGCTGCAGCATCTGGACGACCTCTATGCCTTCTACGGCGAACTGACCGGCATGCGCGTCGCGCGCAAGCACATCTCCTGGTACACCAAGGGTTTGGCCGGTTCCGCCAATTTCCGTCACCACATGAACCAGTTGCAGAGCATCGAAGAGCAACTCGGTGCCATCAACGACTTCTTCGCGCAATTACAGGCGCAAGGCGAGCGGCTGCAGTATGTGGCGGAAGAAGCCGAAGAATCGACAGCGGAGGCGTTGGCCGCCTAATGAGCAACCAGGATCTCGCCAGCTGCGTCAGGGCAGCACTGGACGAATACTTCAAGGACCTGGACGGCGAACCGCCGCATGCCGTCTATGACATGGTGCTGCACTGCATGGAAAAACCCCTGCTGGAATACGTGCTCAACCGCGCCGGCGGCAACCAGAGCAAGGCAGCAGAGATCCTCGGCCTCAATCGCAATACCCTTCGCAAGAAACTGCAGCAGCACAATATTCAGTAACCTTCAATTTTCTCAAAAGTTTCCAACATGGCTATGATCAAAAGAGCACTCATCAGCGTTTCCGATAAAAACGGCATCCTCGAATTCGCCAAGGCATTGCACGGTTTCGGTGTCGAAATCCTTTCCACAGGCGGCACCGCCAAGCTGTTCAGGGA
>JAEWTK010000088.1 GCA_023459535.1 Pseudomonadota bacterium | reverse complement strand
GCGGCCTGATGGCCGCCCTTTTTATTTGCGTTTCATCTGATGGTGCAAACAATCAGAATGCCGGCTTGACTTTTGCCTTGTTGAATCTTTCAACACCGGAGAGAATTTCCTTGCAGGCTTCTTCTATGCCTTCCCAGCCATCGATCTTGACCCACTTGCCCTTGTCCAGATCCTTGTAGTGCTCAAAGAAGTGGGCAATGATGTTCAGGCGCCATTCCGAGACGTCCTTATAGGTCTTGAGGTGGTTATACAGCCCGCACACCTTCTCGACCGGCACGGCAAAGACCTTGGCATCCGGACCGGCTTCATCCGTCATTTTCAGCACGCCAAGCGGACGGCAACGCACTACAACGCCGGGCAGCAACGGCACCGGGGTCAGCACCAGCACGTCAACCGGGTCGCCATCCTCAGACAGTGTGTGCGGGATATAACCGTAGTTGGTCGGATACTGCATGGCAGTTCCCATGAAACGATCGACAAAAATCGCGCCGCTATCCTTGTCCACTTCGTATTTGACGGGGTCGCCCTGCATGGGAATTTCGATGATAACGTTGAAATCATCCGGCAGGGATTTGCCGGAAGGCACCAGATTGAGTGACATATTGCTGTTTCCTGCGAAAAATACGTGATTATACGCGAATCAAACGCGCAAAATCAGGCAATCAGGGGCTCGAATTTGAGATTGTCCGCATTATAGGCATGCATCTCGCCGCTGACGATATCGAAATACCAGCCGTGCAGCTTGAGCCGGTTTTGTTGCATACGGTTCTGTATGAACGGGAAGGTGCGGAGGTTTTCCAGCGAAACCAGAATGCCAGCCATCTCGCAGTTGCACAAATTTTCATCAGCAGTCGCCTGCGGATAGTCTTCCCGCACACGCTCGGCTGCACGTTTGGCCATG
This sequence comes from Pseudomonadota bacterium, assembly GCA_023459535.1. GTDB lineage: Bacteria > Pseudomonadota > Gammaproteobacteria > Burkholderiales > Methylophilaceae > UBA6140. The sequence continues at coordinate 6,514 of JAEWTK010000088.1, read as the reverse complement.
TTGACCCAGGGTTTGATGAACTCACCATCCATTCCCTCCGGCACGCCTTCGAACAGGGCCTTAATACCGCCACACTGCCGATGCCCCTGCACGATAATATCCTCCACGCCCAAAGCACAGACGGCGAACTCCAGTGCCGCGCTGACACCGTGATAACCGCCACCCTTTTCATAGGGCGGCACCAGATTCGCCACATTGCGCACCACAAACAGGTCGCCGGGTTTGCAATCCATGACCAGTGCCGGATCCACACGCGAATCCGAACAGGCGATCACCAGCGTACTGGGGCTCTGACCCATGGCCAGCTCGGCAAACAGCTCCTGCCCTTCAGCGGCAAAATAGTGTTCATGAAAACGCCGATAACCATCGACCAGTTTTTCCATATCGCTCATAACTCACTGCTTTCCTTGATTTGCGCCCTGCATTCTTCAACCAGCTCCTCTGGAATGAGTTTCAGCGCTAAATATATCAATCCGGGTACCACAATCAAATCATCCAGCTGACCGATCAGCGGGATGAAATCCGGAATCAGGTCAAATGGCAGCAACACATAGGCCACTGCCAGCCATAACAGCAATTTGGCCATTCTCGGGGTTCGTGGATGACGCACCACACGCTGGTAGAGCACCAGCTCTGACTTCAGGTGCTGTGCGATGTGTTGCAGTCGCGGATGCAATTTCAATCTGGGGTGAATTCAGTTCCTGTCAGCTTGAAAAACGCTTCACGATATTTCTCGCTGGTTTTCTCTGCCACATCTGCCGGCAACTCAGGTCCTGGCGGCGTCTTGTCCCAGCCGGTAGATTCCAGCCAGTCACGCACATACTGCTTGTCATAGCTGGGTGGGTTCTTGCCGACCGCATACTGGTCCGCAGGCCAAAAACGTGAGGAATCCGGGGTCAGCACCTCATCGATCAGATAGAGCTGGCCGCTGTCGTCCAGACCGAATTCAAATTTGGTATCGGCAATGATGATGCCGCGAGTCAGGGCATATTGCGCCGCCTCCTTGTAAAGCCGGATACTGACATTAGCCACGGTCTTGGCGAGATCCTGGCCCAGAAGCTCTGCTGCCTGGCTATGGGTGATATTGATATCGTGATCTCCGACCTCGGCCTTGCTCGACGGAGTGAATATCGGCTCCGGCAATACGGAGGCTTCCTGCAGACCGACAGGCAACGGAATGCCGCATACCGTACCGCTGGCCTTGTATTCCTTCCAGCCTGACCCCACCAGATAGCCGCGCACGATAGCTTCGATCGGCAAAGGCTTCAGCTTCTTCACAACGATGGCACGTTTGCCGAGCTGGGCTTTTTCAGCATCATCCTGCACCAGCGATTGCGGATCTATTCCGGTCAGATGATTCGGTACGATGTGGCTCAGCTTCTCGAACCAGAAATTGGCAATCTGGGTCAGGATGGCCCCCTTGTCACGGATCGGTGTCGGCAATACCACATCGAAGGCAGAGAGCCGGTCCGTGGCTACCAGCAGCATGGTACGGGCATCGACATCATAAATGTCGCGCACCTTGCCCTGATTGATGAGCTTGAGGCTGGAAATATGACTTTTGAGTAGAGGCTGCATGACTTTACTGGTCTCACTTAGGGAGGCTTATTTTATTGCACAATGGCCCTAACTCATACCTTTTTATCAGCATTTCAGGTCGATCGTTCAGGCCACCCTGATGATTCGCATGGTATTGGTATCCCCCGCCTCGCCGATCGGTTCGCCAAAAGTCAGCAGCACCAGATCGCCCTTTTGAATCACGGCATGCCGTAACAGCGTATTCTCCATCTCGCGCAAAATCATGTCCCGATCCTTGTCGGATTGATCGATCGGAAACGGGTAAACACCGCGATATAGCGTAAGCTTGCGTCTGGCGGTCTTTTCCGGCGACAAGGCGTAAATCGGCACTTCAGCATCACCACGCGAGAGCCACTGGGCCGATGCACCAGACTGCGTCAATGCCGCAATCGCCTTGACCCTCAGATGCCTCGCGGTATAGATGGCAGCCATCGCAATAGCTTCATCCACGCGCTGAAACTCCACAGGATTGCGTTGCGCGTTATCCTGGGCCAGATACTCCCGCTCCGCTTCGAGACAGACACGATGCATGGCCGATACCGCCTGCAGCGGATACTGCCCAATTGCGCTTTCGGCCGACAGCATCACGGCATCGGTGCCGTCCAGCACTGCGTTGGCTACATCCGAAACCTCAGCCCGGGTCGGGATCGGATTGTTGATCATTGATTCCATCATCTGGGTCGCCGTGATCACCACCTTGTTCCGCGCCCGCGCCATGCGGATCATGCGCTTCTGCAATCCTGGCACAACGGCATCGCCGACTTCCACCCCCAGATCCCCGCGCGCCACCATGATCACATCGGAGGCATCGATGATCTCTTCCAGCGCCTCGATCGCTTCTGCACGCTCGATCTTGGCGACGATGCTGGCAGTACCGCCGGCTTTTCGGACGAGTTTACGGGCATCCAGCACGTCCTTGCCGCTACGCGGAAAGGAAAGCGCGATAAAATCGGCCTCCAGTGCCACTGCGGTCTTGATATCCTGCTTGTCCTTGTCGGTCAATGCTGCTGCCGAGAGCCCGCCGCCCTGCCGGTTGATGCCCTTGTTGTTGGACAGCACGCCGCCGGTAACCACGGTGCAGTAAACGCTAGACTTCTCCACACGGTCCACCGACATAACCACGCGTCCGTCGTCTAGCAGCAACACGGCGCCAGGCTCAACTTCCTGCGGCAGGGTCTTGTAATCAAGACCGACCCGCTGCTGGTTACCCGAAGCGCATTCGGCATCCAGAATGAATTTGTCGCCGGTCTGTAAACTGATACTGCCCTGCTCAAATTTACCGATGCGGATCTTCGGCCCCTGCAGGTCACACAACACACCGACCGGGCGGCCAAGCTTGACGGCAATCGATCGCACCAGCGCCGCACGCTGTATATGCTCCTCTGCACTGCCGTGCGAAAAGTTGAGCCTCACGACATCGACACCGGCGACGATCATGCGCGCGATGATTTCCTCACTGCTGGAAGCCGGGCCGAGTGTGGCAACAATTTTGGTTTTGCGTATGCTCAAATGATTTCCTGACCGCCAATAGATGATAAAAAAGGGACCCTCACGAGCCCCTTCGGATTGCGACTTGAAAAGGACTCAGCCTTTGGCGCGTTGTTCCAGGATTTCTACGGCCGGCAATTTCTTGCCTTCCAGAAACTCGAGGAACGCACCCCCTGCTGTAGAAATATAGGACACCTGGTCGTAAATGTCATATTTCTGAATTGCGGCAATCGTGTCGCCACCGCCTGCCAGTGTAAACGCACTGGTTTTGGCAATGGCGTCGGCAATCGTCTTGGTCCCGGCGCCGAACTGGTCGAATTCGAACACGCCGACCGGGCCATTCCAAACCACTGTACCAGCTTGCATGATGATATCCGCTAATTCTTTAGCAGATTTCGGACCAATATCGAAAATCATGTCGTCGGCAGCTACGTCAGCCGCGTCCTTCAAGACTGCCGGCTCATTCTGGTCAAACTGTTTGCCACAAACCACATCGATGGCAATCGGCACCGCTGCACCACGTTTGGACATTTTCTCCATCAACATCTTCGCGGTCGGCACCAATTCGTCTTCACACAGGGACTTGCCGACCTCATGCCCGGCCGCCTTGAGGAAGGTGTTGGCGATGCCGCCGCCGACCACCAGCTGATCGACCTTCTCTGCCAGGCTTTCCAGCACGGTCAGCTTGGTCGAAACCTTGCTGCCGCCGACAATCGCCACCATGGGACGAGCGGGATTGAGCAAGGCCTTGGTCAGCGCATCCAACTCTTCCACCAACAGCAAGCCCGCAGCGGCCACCGGCGCGAATCTGGCAATGCCGTGGGTCGAGGCTTCGGCACGGTGCGCGGTACCGAAAGCATCCATGACGAATACATCGCAAAGTCTGGCGTATTTCTGTGACGTTTCATCGAGGCTCTTCTTTTCGCCTTGATTGAACCGGCAGTTTTCCAGCAACACCAGCTCACCTTCAGCCACCTCAAAACCGCCGTCCACCCAGTCCCTGACCAGGCGTACCGGTTTGCCCAGTTTGGCGGCCATCACATCGGCTACCGGCTGCAACGAATTTTCCGCAGAAAACACGCCTTCTTCCGGACGCCCGAGATGGGAGGTCACCATGACCTTTGCACCCGCCTTCAGGGCGAATTCGATGGTCGGCAAGGAGGCGGTGATACGGGCATCGGAAGTCACCTTGCCATCCTTGACCGGGACGTTCAGGTCGGAACGGATAAATACGCGCTTGCCTCGCAAATCGAGGTCGGTCATTTTGATTACAGACATGCTGAACTTCCTTTGCTCTTAAATCTCTTTACTTGGCGATGTGCTCGACCAGACGCATCATATTGCAGGTATAGCCGTACTCATTGTCGTACCAGGCAACGACCTTGACGAATGTCGGATCCAACTGGATGCCGGCACCCGCGTCAAAAATCGATGGGCAGGTATCGCCGCGAAAGTCGGTGGACACCACTTTTTCATCGGTAAAGCCAAGTACGCCTTTCAACGGGCCGCTTTCCGAGGCGGCTTTCATCGCAGCAACGATCTGCTCGTAAGTGGTTTCCTTTTCCAGCTCACAAGTCAGGTCAACCACGGAAACATCCGAAACCGGAATACGGAAAGCCATGCCGGTCAGCTTCTTGTTCAATGATGGAATCACCTTGCCAACCGCCTTGGCTGCGCCAGTAGAAGAAGGAATGATGTTTTCCAGGATGCCGCGACCACCGCGCCAATCCTTGTTGGAGGGGCCATCAACGGTTTTCTGGGTGGCAGTAGCCGCGTGTACCGTCGTCATCAGCCCACGCTTGATGCCAAAGTTGTCATGCAGCACCTTGGCGACTGGCGCCAAGCCATTGGTGGTACAGGATGCGGCGGAGACAATCGCTTCACCTTTGTAATCAGCATGATTCACGCCATAGACGAACATCGGCGTATCGTCCTTTGAAGGTGCTGACTGCACGACCTTCTTCGCGCCGGCCGCAATATGTTTCTGGCAGGTTTCTTCGGTCAGGAAGAAACCCGTACATTCAACGACGACATCGACCCCGACATCGCCCCATTTCAGATTGGCCGGGTCCTTTTCCGCTGTCAGCCGGATGCGCTTGCCGTTGACCACCAGGTGATCGCCATCGACTGCGACTTCGCCCTGGAAGCGTCCATGCACGGAGTCATGCTTTAGCATGTAAGCCAGATAATCCGGCTCCAGAAGATCATTGATCGCCACCACCTCAATATTCGTGAAATCCTTGAACGCAGCACGGAATGCCATGCGGCCGATACGTCCGAACCCGTTGATACCCACTCTGATTGCCATCTCAACTTCCTCTCTTCACAAACAAAAAGGGAGCCAATTGACCGGCTCCCTTTCAGACTCACTACTTCAAATTACAACACCGACTTCACGGTCTTCACGACGTTTTCAACGGTGAAGCCGAAGTGCTTCATCAGCACGCCACCCGGTGCGGATTCGCCGAAGGTATCGATACCGACAACTGCACCTTCCAGGCCAACATACTTGCGCCAGAAGTCAGGGTGCGCAGCTTCGACCGCAACGCGCTTGACACCCGGGGTCAGCACGCTGTCGCGGTAAGCTTGATCCTGTGCATCGAACACGTTGGTAGATGGCATGGAAACCACGCGAACCTTGGTACCAGCGGCATTCAATTCAGCAGCAGCCTTGACAGCCAGATCCAGCTCGGAACCGTTGGCAATGATGATGACATCAGCCTTGCCAGCCACGTCGGAGAACACATAACCACCCTTGCGGATCAGGTCAAAGTGCGCAGTATCATGCTTGATGCCCGGCAGGTTCTGACGGGACAGCACCAGACTGCTTGGACCATCAGTCTTCTCAACTGCGGAGACCCAGGCCACGGCAGTTTCAGTTGCGCTACCCGGACGCCATACGGTCATGCGCGGGATGTAACGCAGGCCGGAGGTGTTTTCCACTGGCTGGTGGGTTGGACCATCTTCGCCCTGACCGATGGAATCGTGAGTCAGCACATAAACCACACGTTGTTTCATCAGCGCGGACATGCGCATGCCGTTCTTCATGTAGTCGGAGAACATGTGGAAGGTGCCGCCGAATGGCAGCAGACCGCCATGCAGTGCCATACCGTTCATGATTGCGGCCATACCGAATTCACGTACACCGTAGGAGATGTAGTTGCCGGGCTTCTTGCCGTCAACGTGGGTAAAGCTGCCGCAGCTGGTCAGGTTGGAACCGGTCAGGTCAGCGGAACCGCCGAGGAATTCCGGCAGTGTTGGTGCCAGAGCACCGATGATGTTTTGTGAAGCTTTACGGCTGGCAACGCCTTCTGCCTTTTCATTGGTTGCAGCGATCATGGCATCGGTCACTTGCTTCCAGTTGGCTGGCAGTTCGCCGGCCATACGGCGCTTGAATTCTGCAGCTTCTGCAGGGAAAGCCTTGGCATAAGCATCGAACTTTGCATTC
>JAEWTK010000087.1 GCA_023459535.1 Pseudomonadota bacterium | reverse complement strand
CCCGCATATAGCAGTCAGCAAATTGTTCTAATTCGGGAGACCTGTAAATGACATCACAAACTGTAGAAAAACAAACCCTGGGTTTTCAGGCCGAGGTGAAGCAACTGCTGCACCTGATGATTCATTCGCTATACAGCAACAAGGAGATCGTCCTGCGCGAGCTGATTTCGAATGCGTCAGATGCCGCCGACAAGTTGCGTTTTGAGGCGTTGGCCAATAACAGTCTGTATGAAGGCGACAGCGAGTTGAAGATTCGTGTCAGCTTCGACAAGGCTGCACGTACCGTGACCATCTCGGATAACGGTATCGGTATGAGTCGTCAGGAAGTGATCGACAATATCGGTACCATTGCCAAATCCGGTACCCGCGAATTTTTCAATGCCTTGAGCGGTGATCAGGTCAAGGATGCGAACCTGATCGGTCAGTTCGGCGTGGGTTTTTATTCCTCATTCATCATCGCTGACAAGGTCACGCTGGTCACCCGTCGTGCCGGCAGCAATGAAGCCGTGCAGTGGGAATCTGCCGGCGAGGGCGATTACACGCTGTCAGCTGCTGACAAGGCGACACGAGGCACCGATATCATCCTGCATCTGCGTGATGGCGAAGATGAATTCCTCAACGACTGGAAACTGAAGACCATCATCCGCAAGTATTCCGATCACATCACGCTGCCTATCGTCATGAAGAAGTCCGAATGGAAGGATGGCGAGCAGGTGCCGACCGACGAGGATGAAGTGGTGAACAAGGCCTCGGCGCTGTGGGCGCGCAACAAGAACGAGATTGCGGAAGAGGATTACAAGGAATTCTACAAGCACGTTTCCCATGACTTTGAGGACCCGCTGGCCTGGAGCCACAATCGCGTGGAAGGCAAGCAGGAATACATTTCGCTGCTCTATATCCCGACCAAGGCGCCGTTCGACCTTTATGATCGCGAACGTCGTCACGGTATCAAGCTGTACGTGAAGCGTGTCTTCATCATGGAAGATGCCGAGAAATTGATGCCGCAATACTTGCGCTTCGTCCGCGGCGTTATCGACAGCGCCGATCTGCCCTTGAATGTCTCGCGCGAGATCCTGCAGCACAGCAAGGACATCGATGCCATCAAGGCGGGCTCGGTGAAGAAGGTGCTGGGCCTGCTGGAAGATCTGGCGGAAAACCAGCCGGAGCAGTACGGCAAGTTCTGGAATGAATTTGGTCGTGTGCTGAAAGAAGGTCCGGGCGAAGACTTTGGCAACAAGGACAAGATCGCCGGGCTGTTACGCTTTGCCTCCACGCACCTCGATACCGAGGAGCAGGTGGTCTCGCTGAAGACCTATATCGAGCGCATGAAAGAAGGCCAGGACAAGATCTACTATATTACCGCCGACAGCTTTGCCGCGGCGAAACACAGCCCGCATCTGGAGATCTTCCGCAAGAAAGGCATTGAGGTGCTGCTGCTGTCGGACCGCGTCGACGAATGGCTGCTGGGTAGCCTGACCGAGTTCGATGGCAAGCCATTGCAATCCGTCGCCAAGGGCGATCTGGATCTGGGCAAGCTGGAGGACGAGGCCGAGAAGGAACAGCAGAAAAAGGTCGAGGATGAGTACAAGTCATTGGTCGAGAAGATTCAGGCGACGTTGGGCGACAGGGTGAAAGAAGTACGTGTGACTCATAGACTGACCGATTCACCTGCCTGTCTGGTCACGGGTGAGCATGACCTGTCCGGCAATCTGGAGCGCATGCTGAAAGCGGCCGGGCAGAAGACGCCAGACTCCAAGCCGGTGCTGGAGATCAATCCGGGACATCGTTTGCTGGAATTGCTCAAGGCTGAGAACGAGTCGTCGCGTTTTGACGATCTGGCGCATGTGCTGTTCGATCAGGCCTTGCTGGCCGAGGGTGGTCAGCTCGAAGACCCGGCAAGTTTCGTCAAGCGCATGAACAGCTTGCTGGCGTAGAAGAATGATTCGATAAGCCTTATCTATGAAACTACCCCGCTTACTTCCGGTAGCGGGGTTTTTTATTGTTGACGTAATAAATGAGAATCATTATCATTCAATTATTGATTGATAAGGCAGATGTATGAACCAGTATCCCGAAGCCCAATATGACCCTGACTTGCCGGATGCCAAGGCGGTCATGGCATCGCTTTGCTGCGTTGCCAGCCAATATGCAAGCAATCCATCACTGGAATTGGCGCAGCTGGCAGCCAGCCTCGCGCACAAGCTGACAGCACCGCAATATGCAGAATCAAAGCTGGTGGAAGAGGTGGCGAAGCGCCTGATCCGCCAATGGCAGCATGTACTTGATGATCAGGCCGGCACAATGCGTGACCTGATGCCTGCAAGCCCGTATTTACAATAGAAAGTGGAATCACCATGTCGCGTTTTACCAAACCAAGATTAAAAGTCATGCGTGCGCTCGGTACCGATCTGCCGGGCCTGTCACGGAAAACCATAGAAAGCCGGCCAACACCGCCTGGCCAGCATGGCGCAAAAGCCGTTCGACGCAGAAAGTCCGATTTTGGCATCAAGCTGCAGGAGAAGCAGAAGCTGCGCTTCAACTACGGACTTACAGAACGTCAGTTGCGCCGTTTGATTCTTGATGCGAGAAAAGGCAATGCGCCCACCGGCGAAACCCTGTTGCAATTGCTCGAATGCCGTCTGGATAACGTGGTATTCCGTGCCGGTCTGGCGCCGACAATTCCTGCTGCGCGTCAGCTGGTTTCGCATCGACACATCAAATTGAATGGCCGTCTGGTGAATATCCCATCCATACGCGTAAGGGTGGGCGATGAAATCACGATCAAGGCCGAGAGCCTGAAC
>JAEWTK010000086.1 GCA_023459535.1 Pseudomonadota bacterium | reverse complement strand
CTGCAGATGGCACAGGAACGCTATCCGGATATCCAGTTCCTGGAAACACGGGAAATATTCTAGAAAGATAGCAGGAGTATTTCCTGAACAAGCCCCAGCCTCTTGCCGATTCTGTAGCAGACCCTGTAATTTGCGATAGACATTGCAAGCCTTTGAACTGCAATGCAATCCTGGCCGGCCTCGATGACCGGCCGTCACTTTTACACAGGGGAATAACAATGAAGAAACTTCTGCTTATTGTTGCAAGTGTCATCGCTTTCTCAGTCAATCCGGCCTTTGCTGCTGTCGATATCAATACCGCCACCGCCGCACAACTGGAATCGGTGAATGGCTTAGGCCCGAAAAAGGCGGAAGCCATTGTCGAATACCGCAAGAAAAATGGTCAGTTCAAGTCGGTCGATGAACTGGAAAACGTCAAAGGTCTGGGCAAGGCCAGCATCGAAAAAATGCGCAACGAACTGACCGTTGGCGCCGCCAAGAAAACGGCAGCCGCACCAGCCAAGAAATAGTCTGCAAAATCAGCCGCAAACAAAAAGCCCCGGATTTCCGGGGCTTTTTTTATTACACGCGCTTTTTTATTGCACGATTATTTCACGCGCATGCCGGGCTGTGCGCCACTGTCAGGCGACAAAATGAAAGGTCCGCCGCGCTCGTCACTGGCGGCCAGCACCATGCCTTCACTCAAACCGAACTTCATCTTGCGCGGCGCCAGATTGGCAACCATCACCGTCAAACGGCCCTTAAGCGTTTCTGGGTCATAAGCCGACTTGATGCCGGCAAAAACGTTACGGGTCTTTTCCTCGCCGATATCCAGCGTCAATTGCAGCAGTTTCTCCGCGCCTTCGACGTGGTTGGCATCGACGATTTTGGCGATACGCAAATCGACCTTGGTGAAATCATCGATACTGATATAACTGGCTTCTTCCGCCTCTGGGGCGCTGGCTGCCGGAGCAGCAGGTGTTGTAGTTGCTTGCATGGTTTCCTTATTGGCTTCTGTCATGGCTTCTATCTGCTTAGGGTCTATACGGGTAATCAAATGCTCATAGGACTTGATGGCATGGCCGGCCGATAAGCTGGAATTCACAGCCAGCCAATCCAGCGGGGCTACATTGAGGAAGGCTTCGATCTGCTCGGCGAGCTTCGGCAATATCGGTTTCAGATACAAGGTCAGTAAACGGAACATCTCCAGCGCATCGGAGCAGACCTGCTGCAAGGCATCTGCTTGTGCCTCGTCCTTGGCCATGACCCACGGCGCTTTTTCCGCCACAAAACCGTTGGCAACGTCGGCCAGGCGCATGATCTCGCGCAGGGCGCGGCCGAAATCGCGCTGCTCGTAACTTTCGGCAATGACCGCAGCCTGCGCCTGCATCTCGGTAACGACCGGATTATTGCCGGTCGGATTCAGCTTGCCGTCGAAACGCTTGCTGATGAATCCAGCCGTACGGCTGGCAATATTGATGTACTTGCCGACCAGGTCACTGTTCACACGTGCGACGAAGTCCTCGAGGTTGAGGTCGATATCCTCCATCGTGCCGTTCAACTTGGCTGCATAGTAGTAACGCAGGTATTCCGGGTTCTTCACATGTTGCAAGTAACTCTCGGCGGTAATGAAAGTGCCGCGTGACTTCGACATTTTCTCGCCGTTGACGGTGAGGAAACCGTGGGCGAACACCTTGGTCGGCGTGCGGTAGCCGGAGTACTGCAGCGTGGCGGGCCAGAACAAGGCATGAAAATAGAGGATGTCCTTGCCGATGAAATGGTAGAGCTCGGTCTGGCTGCCGGCCTTCCAGTATTCGTCGAAGTTCAGCCCAGTCTTACTGGCGAGGTTCTTGAAGCTGGCCATGTAGCCGATCGGCGCATCGAGCCAGACATAGAAATACTTGCCCGGCGCATCCGGGATCTCGAAACCGAAATACGGCGCATCACGCGAGATATCCCAGTCGGACAAGCCGGATTCGAACCACTCGCCCATCTTGTTGGCCGCCTCGGCCTGTAGCGTGCCGGAACGGGTCCAGCTTCTGAGAAAGTCCTCACACTCGGACAGCTTGAAGAAGTAATGCTCGGTCTCCTTGCGCACCGGTGCTGCGCCGGAAACAGCGGAGAACGGGTTAATCAGTTCGGTCGGGTTGTAGGTCGCGCCGCAGACTTCACAGGAATCGCCGTACTGGTCCTTGGCGTGACACTTGGGGCACTCGCCCTTGATGAAGCGGTCCGGCAGGAACATATTCTTGACCGGGTCGTAAAACTGTTCGATGGTCTTGGTCGCGATCTTGCCGTTGGCCTTCAGCGCCTTGTAGATACCACACGCCAGTTCGCGGTTTTCCTCGGAATTGGTGGAATAGTAATTATCGAAATTCACCAGGAAACCGGAAAAATCAGCGCTGTGTTCAGCGTGCACACGGTCGATCAACTGTTCCGGCGTGATGCCTTCTTTCTCCGCCCGCAGCATGATGGGCGTGCCATGCGTATCGTCGGCACAGACATAATGCACATCATGCCCCTGCATCTTCAGGAAGCGCACCCAGATATCGGTCTGGATATATTCCACCAGATGGCCGAGGTGGATGCTGCCATTGGCATAAGGCAATGCAGAGGTAACGAGGATTTTGCGTGGCTGTGTATCGGACATTTAGCGGGATTCGAGTTTTAAGTGACTGAACGAAACCGGCATTTTAGCAAATGCCGCGGGCTTGCGCTTTGCTATCTTGTGCCCAGCCAAATCGATGTTCACGCACTATCGCATGCAAATTCAATCGCGCATGCAGTAAAAATGCACATGGGCTAAAATTGCTCCATCACACAACACTTTGCAAAAGCAGGATTCCGGCATGGCCATCACAGAAACGCAGATTCAGGAAACACTCAAGACATTGCTCGACCCCAACACCGGCAAGGACTTCGTCAGCAGCAAATGCGTGAAGAATATCCAGATTGCCGGCAACGACATCTCACTCGATATCGTGCTGGGCTATCCTTCGAAATCGGTACAGGCCGAAGTTCAGCAACTGGTCACCGACAAACTTAAATCCCTGCCGGATGCCGGCAATGTAACCGTCACTGTCGGTAGCCGTATCGTGCCGCACAGCGTGCAACGCGGCGTGCAACTGCTGCCCAATATCAAGAACATCATCGCCGTTGCCTCCGGCAAGGGTGGCGTCGGCAAATCCACCACCGCCGTCAACCTGGCGCTGGCACTGGCGGCCGAAGGCGCGAGCGTCGGCATCCTCGACGCCGACATCTATGGCCCCTCACAACCGCAGATGCTGGGTATCAACGCCCGCCCGGAAAGCACGGACGGCAAGAGCATGGAACCGCTGGAAGCGCATGGCATTCAGGCCATGTCCATCGGCTTTCTGGTCGATGTGGACACCCCCATGGTCTGGCGCGGCCCCATGGTCACCGGCGCACTAGAACAACTGCTGCGCGAAACCCGCTGGAAAGACCTCGATTACCTCGTTATCGACCTGCCACCCGGCACCGGCGACATCCAGCTGACCCTGTCGCAGAAAGTGCCAGTCACCGGCGCCGTCATCGTCACCACCCCGCAGGACATCGCCCTGCTCGATGCGCGCAAGGGCTTGAAGATGTTCGAGAAAGTCGGCATCCCCATCCTCGGCATCGTCGAAAACATGAGCACACACATCTGCTCCAACTGCGGTCACGAAGAACACATCTTCGGCGCCGGCGGCGCAACCGCCATGTGCAAGGACTACAACGTCGATTTACTGGGCAGCCTGCCGCTGGACATCAAAATCCGCGAACAAGTCGACGGCGGCAAACCCACCGTCATCGCTGAACCCGACAGCCAAATCGCCGCCACCTACAAACAGATTGCCCGCACGGTCGGCATCAAGCTCTCGCAACAGGCGCTCGACCACAGCAGCAAGTTCCCGAATATCGTGATTCAGAATACTTGAGCTATCG
>JAEWTK010000085.1 GCA_023459535.1 Pseudomonadota bacterium | reverse complement strand
CTGCCAGACTCACAACAGCACGGCTTTATTTGTTGTTTTTCTGCAACAAAACTTCTAATTCATTGAGTCTGTTTTCAAGCAGCCCCAACTTTTCCCTTGTACGCCGCAACAGATCAGCCTGTACATCAAATTCTTCCCGATTCACCAGTTCCAACTTGGTGAACGCGCCCTGTAACAGTGCACGCAAATTCTTTTCCGCATCCGCCGCCGGCCCTGAAGCAGCCATCTCTCTGATTTTTCTTGATAAATCATCAAGAACTTGCGTATTGATCATGGTTTTCTCCGTATTTTTCGACACATTAAAGCAGGATTTTGGTGCATTGAATAGTCAACTTTTGCACTGATTTAGTGCAAAAAACTAATGTAAACAATAACATAATTTTATTTATTTATTAAAAATTTTATCTTAGCATCATAACCTCATGTTTTTTATGTTTTTGCATTACCTGGCATGAGTGTTGCTTCGAGTTTCGTTGCTTAATTCGTTTCATCCGTACTACTTGTTTTTTATCTTTTGAAAGGAAATACCATGCGTAAATCGCTAATTCTGGCAGCCGTCATCGGCACTTTTGCAGCTTCCAATGTTGCAATCGCTGATGAAGCCGCTACCGCAGCTCCAGAATCCCCACACAGCTTCTCCTATAACATCGGTCTCTACAGCCAGTACATGTTCCGTGGCCTGACCCAGACCGGCGAAGAGCCAGCACTGCAAGGTGGTGTTGATTACGCACACTCCAGCGGTTTCTACGCAGGCGCCTGGGCTTCCAATATCAGTTGGCTGGAAGATGCTGATCTTTACGACAATTCAAGCCTGGAAGTCGACATCTACGGCGGCTATGCTGCCGAGATCGGTGAAACCGGCATTGGTTACGACGTCGGCCTGCTGCAATACCTCTACCCAGGCGACAAGAAAAGCGGCGTCAAGGCGGCTGAAACCACTGAAGTCTACGGTAGCCTGAGCTACGGCTGGGTCAGCGGTAAATTGTCTGTCGTTGTTTCCGATGGCGCTTTCGGTTTCGACAACGCCGACGGCACTACTTACACCGAACTGAATGCGGATATTCCGCTGCCATGGTACGGTCTGACTGCTTCCGCCCATATCGGCTATCAAGACTTCTCCGGCAAGGGCAACAGCGATTTCGACTACACCGACTGGAAGCTTGGCTTAGCAAAAGCCTGGGACAACGGCGTTGAGGTCGGTGGCTTCTATACTGCCACCGACACCAAAGGCAAAAGCCTCTGGACTGACGTTTCTGGTCAGCACTTGGCCAAGGATCAGTTTGGCGTCTACGTTTCCAAATCCTTCTAATCGAAGCTAGCAAGCGGGTGGTGGAACAGCCAAGCAACCTGTTTCACCACTCTTAAACACTCATCAGGAGACCAACATGAAATTCGTATCCGCGATCATCAAGCCGTTCAAGCTTGACGAGGTACGTGAAGCCCTCTCCGCCATCGGCGTACAGGGCATCACCGTCACTGAAGTAAAGGGATTTGGGCGTCAGAAAGGCCACACCGAGTTGTACCGTGGCGCAGAATACGTCGTCGACTTTTTGCCCAAGGTCAAACTGGAAGTCGCTGTTCCAGATGACATGGTAGACCAGGTCGTCGAAGCCATCGAGAAATCCGCCACCACCGGCAAGATCGGCGACGGCAAGATTTTTGTCTTCAATCTCGAGCAAGTTTACCGTATCCGCACCGGCGAAACCGGTCCGGACGCGCTCTAAGGGGATCGCCATGAAAAAGCTTTTATCTATGATTGCTCTGGTGAGCATGCTGGGCTTCAACGGCCTCGGTTTCGCCGAAGAAGCAATGCCGGTTGAAACACCGGCAACTGAAGTTGAAATGGTCGTTGAGGAAGCAATCGAGACCGTAGCAACAGAAGCAGCCGCAGTGACAGAAGAAGTTGCAGCGGCCGCTGAAGAAGCCACCGAGGAAGCACCGACGCTCGACTCAGGCGATACCGCCTGGATGATCGTCGCGACTATCCTCGTGCTGTTTATGGCCATTCCCGGCCTCGCGCTGTTCTACGGTGGCTTGGTACGCGCCAAGAACATGTTGTCCGTACTGATGCAGGTGTTCGTCACGGTCGCCCTCGTTTCCGTACTGTGGGTGGTCTATGGCTACAGCCTGACGTTCAGCGACGGCGGTTCGCTCAACAGCTACATCGGCGGTCTTGGCACGGCTTTCCTTGCCGGCGTCGCCGCAGATTCGCTGAGTGGCACGATTCCGGAATACGTGTTCATCACCTTCCAACTGACTTTCGCCGCCCTCACTCCGGCGCTGATCGTCGGCGGCTTTGCCGAGCGCATCAAGTTCCCTGCGCTGCTGGCATTCGTCGCGCTTTGGGTCACCTTCGTCTACTTCCCGATTGCTCACATGGTCTGGGGCGGCGGCTTTCTGTTTGAAGCAGGCGCGATGGACTTCGCCGGTGGTACCGTGGTGCACATCAACGCCGGTATCGCCGCACTGGTCGGTGCCATCGTCATTGGCAAGCGCATCGGTTACGGCAAGGAAGCGATGCCTCCGCACAGCATGGTCATGACCATGATCGGCGCCTCACTGCTGTGGGTTGGTTGGTTCGGCTTCAACGTCGGTAGTGGTCTGGCTGCAAACGGCACCGCCGGTCTGGTCATGATCAACACCCAAGTGGCTACTGCAGCTGCCGTGCTGGGCTGGATCCTGATCGAATGGCTGTCCAAAGGCAAGCCATCTATGCTGGGCGCTGCATCCGGTGCCATTGCCGGCCTGGTTGCGATTACACCAGCTTGTGCTTTCGTAGGCCCGATGGGCGCGATTATTCTGGGCTTCGTTGCCAGCCTGATCAGCTTCTGGGCAGTCACCGCACTGAAGAGCAAGCTGGGCTACGATGACTCGCTGGATGTATTCGGCATCCACGGCGTTGCCGGTACCATCGGCGCGATCGGTGTAGGCGTCTTGGCCTCCACCTCCTTCGGCGGTGTCGGTTTTGCCGAAGGCGTCACCATGGCCAGCCAGCTCTATGTTCAGGTTGAGTCTGTCGTCGTCACCATCGTCTGGTGTGGCGTCGTCAGCTACATCCTCTACAAGATCGTTGACCTGCTGATCGGCCTGCGCGTCACTGAAGAGGCTGAACGCGAAGGTCTGGATACAACAGAACATGGTGAGCGCGCTTATCACTACTAAGCCACTCTGAACCCACGTTCTAGAATCCAAGTTCAAAAAAACGGGCACGCAAGTGCCCGTTTTTTTTATTGTTGGCCCAGACACCCAAACTGGAGAATGCCCAAGTTTGCGCCAGCTTTTGAAGCAAGAGCGCACACTTATGGTGCAAATCTTGCAGATTCCGAAATGCCGTATCCGGTTGAAAACCAGCATTCATGCACATTCAGGCACCAAGGAAACCATTGGCACGGCTATTGCTAAATGTATAACAAGCACCATGCTCAACCGGTTGCAAGACCCTCGAACATCGCCTGCTTGATTTCTACCCTATCTCCTCCTCTTTCGGGCGCTCAGCGCCCGTTTTTTTTGCCCCGCATTGCTCGCGCAATATACGCTAGAATCCATGTATCGTTTTCTTAAAGTCTCCGCACATGGTTCCTCACCTGACTACAGCCCTTAACGGCCCGCTCCTCTCGCTGGAAAAACGCATGCTGGAAGCCATGCCCAACATTGAGCACTGGTTCCGCAGTCAATGGCTGGAGCATGCCTCACCGTTTTACGCCTCTGTCGACCTGCGCAACTCAGGCTTCAAACTGGCACCGGTAGATACCAATCTGTTTCCCGGCGGTTTCAACAACCTCAATCCGGATTTCCTGCCACTGTGCGTACAGGCGGCCATGGCCGCGGTGGAAAAAATCTGCCCGGACGCGCATCGCCTGCTACTGATCCCGGAAAACCACACACGCAACACCTACTACCTGCGCAACGTCGCCGCTTTGCGCACCATCCTGCAACAGGCCGGCCTTGAAGTACGCATCGGCAGCATCAACCCCGAGGTTACCGCACCGACCGAGATTGAGACACATGACGGCCACAGCCTGCTACTGGAACCGGTCAAGCGTGTCGACAACCGGCTGGTGCTGGACGGTTTCGACAGCTGCGCGGTATTGCTCAATAACGACCTCTCGGGCGGCATACCCGACATCCTCAAGGACATCGAACAGAACCTGATCCCGCCCCTACATGCAGGCTGGGCGACGCGGCGCAAGTCGCAACACTTTGACGCCTACAATCGCGTCGTCGGCGAATTTGCGCAGATGCTGGAGATCGACGAATGGCTGATCAACCCCTATTTCGAGACCTGTGGCCAGATCGATTTCCATGCCCGCACCGGTGAAGAATGCCTGGCCAGCAAGGTCGAAGGACTGCTCGAAAAGATCAGCGCCAAATACAAGCAATATGGCGTCGATCAGGAACCCTTCGTCATCGTCAAGGCCGATGCCGGCACTTATGGCATGGGCATCATGACGGTGAAAAGTCCGGAAGATGTACGTGACCTGAACCGCAAGCAGCGCAACAAGATGTCCGTAGTGAAAGAAGGCCTGCAGGTATCCGAAGTCATCATCCAGGAGGGTGTCTATACCTTCGAAAGCATCAACGACGCGGTCGCCGAACCGGTGGTCTACATGATGGACCACTTCGTCGTCGGCGGTTTCTATCGCGTCCATACCGGCCGCGGCGTCGACGAGAACCTCAACTCTCCCGGCATGCATTTCGTGCCGCTGGCTTTCGAGGCATGCTGTTCGTTGCCGGACATCAACCGCGCGCCGGATGCCACACCGAAC
>JAEWTK010000084.1 GCA_023459535.1 Pseudomonadota bacterium | reverse complement strand
CTCGGCGATGAGGACCTCCGCTATGCCCTGATGCTGTGGGAAAGCGAGTTCTCGAACAAGCCCAAATTCGCATTGAATGTTTTCATCGCGCGCTGCTGCAGCACGGAAGCTTTGAAGGAAAAGCGTGCCGAGATGCTGCGCGCAGTCATCCATGCCATGGACCTGCCGGACGAACAGTTGTTGCCGGAACCGCGCGAACTGCTCAAGCCGGCGGGCGAGGCGAGGGCGGAGGCCGGCCATGCGCTGAACGACGTCACCGCGATATTTGTCGCCCTGTTGACCGCCATGCTGAAGAAGCACGATTACACGACGCAGAGCGGCATCCGCAATTTTCTCGTCGACAACCTGCAGAAACTTAAACTGGAGCCGCGCAGCGAACAGCGCCTGCGTGCCTGGTTGTCCGGCCAGAGTTCTCAGCTGACGGCCGATTTCAGTATCGGTGTGTTGCAGAAGCTGGTGAATCTGGCCTATGTCGTCATGTGCCAGTACATCGGGCCGGTGAAAGCCGACCAGCATCTGGCGCAGTCGCTGAAGGAAGTCGAGGCGGAAGCGCAGGCCCGCAAGGTCAGTCTGGCTGATTTTCTTTGAAGCTGGGCGCCCCCTGAAAGACACAAGGCACCCGCAGGTGCCTTGTGTGCCGTGCATTGCCGGGGGGATCAGCCGAACTTGCCGGTGATGTAGTCCTCGGTCTCCTTGCGTGACGGGTTGGTGAAGATCTTGTCCGTGTCGTCGTATTCCACCATCTCGCCCAGATACATGTAGGCGGTGTAATCGGAGATACGGGCGGCCTGCTGCATGTTGTGGGTCACCACGAGGATGGTCAGGCGATCGCGCAGCTCGATCATCAGCTCTTCGATGTTGGCGGTGGCGATCGGGTCCAGTGCCGAGGTCGGCTCGTCAAACAGCATGATCTCGGGGTCAGTCGCCAAAGCGCGTGCGATGCACAGACGCTGCTGCTGACCGCCGGACAGGTTGAAAGCGAGGTCATGCAGACGGTCCTTCACTTCGTCCCAGATGGCGGCGCCTTTCAGGGCTTCTTCCACCTTGTCGTCGATGATGCGCTTGTTGCGTTCGCCACGTACACGCAAACCGTAGGCGACGTTCTCGTAGATCGACTTGGGGAAGGGGTTGGGTTTCTGGAATACCATGCTGATGCGCATGCGGACTTCGATCGGGTCAACGCCGGCACCCAGCACATTGGTGTTGTCCGGGTGCATGACGATCTGGCCTTCGTACTTGTTGCCGGGATAAAGGTCGTGCATGCGGTTGAAGCAGCGCAGAAAGGTCGATTTGCCGCAGCCGGATGGGCCGATCAGCGCCGTGATCTTCTTTTCATACAGTGGCATGTTGATGCCCTTGAGGGCATGATGACCGCCGTTATAGATAAAGTTCAGGTCGCGCGACTCGGCTTTCAGCGGGGTGGTGACAGTAACCATATTCTAGATTCCTAAATAATATTCTTGAGTGTGTCGTTAAACGGCAAGTCTTACTGCCACTTGATTTTCTTGCGGATGTTGTAGCGCATCTTGATGGCAATACCGTTCATCAGCAGCGTCACGATGATAATCACTGCGCCTGCAGCGGCTGCGTTGACATGGAAATCGGCGCCCGGCCGTGAGAGCCAGCTGAACATCTGGATCGGCAGCACGGTAAAGCCGGACCAGAGCCAGTCGAAATTGAGGAAGGGTGCAGAAGTCGTGACCGGTGATGGCGGCAGGAAGGCGATGAAGGTCAGCGCGCCGATGGTGATGACCGGAGCGGTTTCGCCGATGGCACGCGCCATGCCGATGATGACACCAGTCAGAATGCCGCCAGTGGCATAGCGCACCACATGCTGTGAAACCACCTGCCATTTGGTAGCGCCAACTGCATAGGCTGCCTCGCGGATGGCGACCGGAATGCCCCGGATGGCTTCGCGGGTGGCGACGATGACGACCGGCAGGATCAGCAAGCCCAGTGTCAGGCCGGCAGTCAGGATGCTGGTACCGAAGTCCAGAATATAGACGAACAGACCGAGTGCCAGCAGGCCGTAGATGATGGAAGGTACGGCTGCCAGATTGGTGACGTTGACCTCGATGACTTCAGAAAGCCAGTTCTTTTTGGCATATTCCTCCAGGTAGATCGCGGCTGCGACACCCATGGGCACGGCCGAGACAAAAGTGATGATCATGACCAGGGCTGAGCCGACCAGTGCCGACAGCAGGCCGGCATTGGCCGCACGACGTGACGGGAAACTGTTGAAGAAATCCCAGGACATCAGCTTGGGGTAGCCGTCGATGATGAGGTCGATGAACAGCACCAGTAGCGTTAACAGGATCAGCATGATGAATGACAGGCCGACTGCACCGAAGATGTAGTCATTCAGCTTGTGACGCTTGATCATGGACCGCACCGCGTCCAGATCCTTTAATGTGGATGCATCTGTAGTCATATTAATAAGCCTCGCGGAATTTCTTGCGGGTAAAGTGGCCCAGCAGGTTGAAGAACAGGGTCATCAGCATCAGCACCAGGCCGGCAGCGAAGATACTCTGATAGCCGATACTGCCGTGCGGCAGGTCACCCATGGCAACTTGCACGATATAGGCGGTGATGGTTGCGGCCGAGTCCATCGGGTTGAAAGTGAGGTTTGGTTGCTGACCGGCGGCAATGGCCACCACCATGGTTTCACCAACGGCACGCGATATCGCCAGAATATAGGCCGCGATGATGCCTGAAATGGCGGCCGGGGTGACGACGCGAATGGCGGTCTGGAAGCGGGTGGCGCCCATCGCATAGGAACCTTCGCGCATGCTCATGGGCACGGCGCGCATGGCATCTTCCGCAACGGATGCGATATATGGAATCACCATGATACCAATCACGATACCCGGGCCAAGCATATTGAATGTCGGTAAGCCTGGAATGAGTTTCTGTAGCAGAGGCGTGACTAATAACAGTGCGAAGTAGCCAAAGACAATGGTCGGCACGCCTTCGAGCAATTCCAGAATGGGTTTTACCGTTTCACGTACCCGGTGTGAGGCAAATTCTGAAAGATAGATGGCGCCGATCGTGCCTACAGGAATAGCAAATGCGAGTGCAATCGCAGAGATGGTTATCGTGCCTGAAACCAGTGGCATGATGCCGTAATGGGCATCTGCAAACAGCGGTGTCCACTGCGTGTCGGTCAGAAAGTCCCAGAACGAGACATGTTCGAAGAACGCATAGGATTCGTAGAGCAGGATGCAGACGATGGCAACAGTTATAAAGATGGCAGACATCGCTGCCAGCAACAACAGAAACTCGATGCCGCGCTCAATCAGGTTGCGCCGGAATTTCTTTGCGAGTCTGTCGCTGATTTCCAGATCCATGGGTTGTTTTAACACTTGATTAGCCGTATTCACGTTGATTTGACTCTCGCATTGTAACGGATTTGTAATTCAAGACATGAAACTGGGGCGACAGAGCCGCCCCGGTTCTCTAGCCATTAACGCTGTGTAAGTTACTTGATACGAGCGAGCAGATCTTGAATCTTGACGCCAACTTCAGCATGGCCGCCGAAGCCGGTACCTGGTTTCAGTGACTTCCAGTGAGCAACAACTGCTGCCTGGTCTTGGGCTGGAAGTGGAACGTACTTCACTTCTTCGATCAATGGCTTGCCATTCTTCAGGTAGAAATCAACGAATGCCTTGACATGTGGCTTGAAAGCGCCAGAAGTGGCGTTAACGTAGATGAAGATCGGGCGGGCAAGTGGTTGATAGGTGCCATCCTCAATCGCTTCCTTGGAAGGCAATACTGCTGGTTTGCCATCCTTCTCGATGATTGCTACTGCGTTGAGATTTGCCTTGTTCTCTTCATAGTATGCGTAGCCAAAGTAACCTAGAGCATCAACATCACCAGTCACACCGCGAACGAGGACATTGTCATCTTCAGAGGCTGTGAAGTCACCACGGCTGGCCTTTGACTTGCCAACTACGGCTTCGGTGAAATAGTCGAAAGTACCGGAATCAGCGCCTGGACCGAATAATTTCAGAGGCCGATCTGGCCAAGCCGGGTTCACTTGTTTCCAGGTCTTTACCTTGCCTTGGGCAGCCGGTTCCCACATCTTCTTCAGTTCGGCAACGGTCATTTTCTTGGCGAAGTCGTTCTTGGGGTGGATGACCACGGTCAGCGCATCAAATGCGACCGGCAGTTCGATAAACTGAACGCCGTTGGCTTTGCACATGTCAATTTCCTTTTGCAGGATCGGACGTGAAGCGCCGGAGATGTCAGTCTCGCCGCGGCAGAATTTCTTGAAACCGCCGCCAGTGCCGGATACACCGACTGTGACCTTGGTCTTGGTGGCTTTCTGGAATTCTTCAGCGACGGCTTCAGTCACTGGGTAAACTGTACTGGAGCCGTCGATCTTGACGATCTTGTCGGCAGCAAAGACAGCAGGGGATGAGAACGCCGCTGCGACGACTGCAGCAACACTCAGGGTTTGTACGAGTTTGAATTGCATTACAACCTCCATCATTAAAAAAACGTTCGGCAAAGCACGGAATGTCTGCATCGCATGTTTGCGATAACGGGTGCACTTTAATGACGAAAGATGACGGTTTTGTGACAAATATTTAAAAAGGTGGAATGGTGATTTCCGTACTGAATACGAAGCATATAAAAAGGCCCCGAGTTTTCAGCTCGGGGCCTTGCAATATTTACTGATGCAATCTTTGTGATGACAGCTTAGAT
>JAEWTK010000083.1 GCA_023459535.1 Pseudomonadota bacterium | reverse complement strand
GGCCTTGACGATGGTGCCCTTGCAGACACCGTTGCAGCCGCAGACCTCCATCTCGTCGGTCATCGTCGAGGCCTTGTCCTGACCCTGATGGCCGGTATTGCCGAGGCTGTCCTGACCGAACATCAGGTGGTCGCGGATTTCGTGGATGGGCTTTTTGTCGCGTAACAGCTGGAAGTACCAGGACCCATCCGTCGTATCACCATAGAGCACGCTGCCGATGATTTTGTCATCTTTAATGATCAGCTTCTTGTAAACACCTCCCACCGCATCGTGCAAAACGATCTCTTCGGTATCCTCCCCGCCTGTGAAGTCGCCGGCAGAAAAGAGGTCGATGCCGGTGACTTTCAGCTTGGTTGAAGTGACGGAGCCGGCATAGCGGCCGATACCGAAGTTGGCCAGGTGCGTGGCGCACACCTTGGCCATTTCAAAAAGTGGCGCGACCAGACCGTAGGAAATCCCACGGTGGGCCACGCATTCACCCACGGCATAGATGCGCGGGTCGTAAGTCTGCATGGTGTCGTTGACGACGATGCCGCGATCGCAGTGGATGCCGGCAGATTCCGCCAGTGAAAAGTTGGGGCGGATACCGACCGCCATGACCACGAGGTCGGCCGGAATCTCCTGGCCGTCCTTGAAGCGTACGGCGGTCACGCGGCCATGATTTTTATCCGAATAGCTGCCTATCAACTGTTCCGTGTCCTTCTCCAGCAGGAAATTCAGGCCCTTGGCTTCCAGCGATTGCTGCAGCATGCGGGCGGCGGTTTTGTCCAGCTGACGCTCCAGCAGCCATTCGCTTCTGTGCACCACGGTCACGTCCATGCCCTGGATCTTGAGGCCGTTGGCCGCTTCCAGTCCGAGCAGGCCGCCGCCGATGACCACCGCATGCTTGTAGACCTTGGCCGCGTCTATCATGGCGTTGGTGTCCTGGATGTCGCGATAGCCGATGACCCCTTCGAGGTCGGCGCCCGGAATCGGCAGCATGAAGGGCCGGGAGCCGGTGGCCAATAGCAGGCGGTCATATTCCGCGCTGGTGCCGTCCTCGGCGTAGACCACGCGGTTCTTGCGGTCGATCTTGTTGATGCGCGCATTGGTGTAAAGCCGGATGTTGTTCTCGGCATACCATTCGCGACTGTTGAGGATGATGTCGTCTATGGTCTGCTCGTTGGCCAGCACCGGCGACAGCATGATGCGGTTGTAGTTGGGGTAGGGTTCATCGCCGAACACGGTGATGTCGTAGAGGTCGGGCGCGATCTTCAGCAGCTCCTCCACGGTTCTCATGCCGGCCATACCGTTGCCGACGACGACGAGTTTCATTTTCTTCATGCGATTTCTCCTCTTTGCTTCCTGTTGCGCGCTAGGCAGCGATGGCCAAAGCGTTGATGAATTCCTTGCAGCTCGACAGCCTGACCACATCGCCGATGACGATAATGGCCGGGCTACCCAAGCCTTCCTGCTTGACTGCCATCGGCAGCATGCCGATGGGGCAGATCACCTGCCGTTGTTCGTCCCGCGTGCCGTGCTGGATGGCGGCGGCAAACGTGCTGGAAGGCAGGCCGGCGGCCAGCAGTTGCTGTACGATGTCGCTCAGATGATTCATGCCCATGTAGATCACCAGCGTCGTACCGCCATCGACCAGCGCTCGCCAGTTGAGTGGGTTTTCATCCTGCGTGTGGCCGGTGACGAAGGTGACGCCGTGCGTATATTCCCGGTGGGTCACCGGGATGCCGATACTGGCCGGCACGGCAATACCGCTGGTGATGCCGGAAATGACTTCGATGGCAATGTTGGCTTGTCGCAGGGCAAGCATTTCTTCGCCGCCGCGACCGAAGATAAAGGGGTCGCCGCCCTTGAGGCGGGCGACGACCTGACCTTGTTCAGCCAAAGACACCATGACCTTGTTGATAAAGGACTGCGGCGTGGATTTGCAGCCGCCGCGTTTGCCGACCTCGATCACGCGCGCCTGCGGTGCGTGCTGCAGGATCTCGCGGTTGACCAGGTCGTCGACCAGCACGACGTCGGCCGCCTGCAGCGCCTTGATTGCCTTCACTGTCAGCAGTTCCGGATCGCCCGGGCCCGCCCCTATCAGATAAACCTTGCCTTGAGTCATGGTGTGTTTCTGCTCTCTAGAATGTGTACATCGCCGTCAGCCAGACCTTCTCGATGTCGGTCTTGCGGCCAAGCGGGTTGGCGACGCGATCGTCTTCCTTGAAGTTGGCGTATTCGGCCTTCAGCATGAACTGGCTGTTGACGCTCCAGCTGGCGGCGAGGTCGAACTCCTTGCCGAATTTGTCACCAAAACCGCCGCCGAACTTGGCGAAATCCTCATCCGCATGGATGAAGTGGTACTCGGCATGCAGGGTCAGGGCGGGCAATGGTTTGCCACCGACGGTAATGAAGGTGTCCTTGATGCCTTGTGCCGGTGTGATCAGGAAGTGGTCGGCCCAGCCCTGGAACAGGTGGTTGGTGCCGAACGGGGTCTGGAAGGCATATTCGCTGTCGTTGCTGGACAGACTTTCATGGTCGATGCGGGCGAACCAGGCTTTGTAACCGGCACCGATCCCGGCACGGCCATAATGGGCGTCGATGCGGTCGTCGCCATCGGAATAGTCCGTCTGTCTGGCGTATTCGGCGGTATAGAGCCAGCGCCAGTCGTCGTTGATCTTGCGGCTGCCGTCGAGGCGCAGACCGAGGGTCTTGTTCGACTGGTCGGTACCCGGGCCGAGTACGCTGGTCTTGGCCATGGTGGGTGTCTCGAAATTGGAGAAATAGCCGTAACCGGTGACGGACTCAGAGGGCGAGAGGCGGTATTTGACGTTGACGATCTCCAGTTCGCCTTCCTGCAGACGGGTGCTGATCTGCTTGACGCGTTCCAGATGTGCCAGATAAATCTCGGTGTTCGGCAGGCTCTTGTTCAGCATGGAGTAACCATCGAACACTTGCATGACCTGGCGGAAGCCGATATCGCCGATGAAACGCACGTTATCCAGGTTGATCTGCTGGCGGCCGACACGGAAGCGCGTGTTCTTGATGCCGGTCCAGTCCACATAGAGCTGGTTGATGTCGGTGTCGTGCGGATCGACGACGACCGGATAATCGCCCATGCCTTTTTCCGGATCGCCGAGCCGGCGGTCGTCGTAACGGTTCTCCAGCTCGGCGACATTGATGATCTGCACGCCGACGCTGAAGTTATGGAAGGGTGCGGTCTGCCAGCCGATCAAACTGCGCAGCGTCAGCGCGCGCGCATTCTCCCGCTTGCCGTCCTGGTCGACATGCTCGTAGCGCAGGCGGAAGTTGGTCATGTTCTTGCCGCCCTTGATCGCATCCAGCAGGGTGTAATCGGGCAGGGCTTCTTCCGCCGCGGCGTTGAGCGATGTGACACCAAGCCCTAGCAGCAGGATTAAACCGGCTTGACGCATCTTGAATCTCATATTAGTTTGCATGTGTTGCTCCTTTTTTGACGAGAAGGGTGACAAGTGCGAAGGCTGCTTCGGCAACCGGAGTGCGGGCCCGTCCTGACCGACGGGCTTTTTTGTTTCCGGCTGGCGCGCATTTGAATACATGCTCATGCAGCTTTCTTCGCGTGACGTTCATACAAGAACTTCAATACTTCACTACGCAAATGGTTGTACTCGGCGTTTTCTGCCAATTCCAACCGTTTCCTTGGGCGCGGCAAGGCAACCGGAAGTATTTCTCCAATCGTTGCGGCCGGGCCATTGGTCATCATGACGATGCGGTCGGACAGCAGCACTGCCTCGTCTACATCGTGCGTCACCATCACCGCGGTACAGCCGGATTTGGCCATGATGCTCATCAACTCGTCTTGCAGATGGGCGCGGGTGAGCGCGTCCAGTGCGCCGAACGGTTCATCCAGCAATAGCACCTTGGGTTCCATCGCCAGTGCGCGGGCGATACCGACGCGCTGCTTCATGCCGCCGGAGATCTCGTTGGGGCGTTTATCCGCTGCGTGACCGAGCCCTACCAGTTCCAGTGCAGCCTTGGTCCTGGCCCGCAACTGTGTTTTGTTTTCGTTCTTGCCAAACACCCGTTCCACAGCCAGATAGACGTTTTCATGGCAGGTGAGCCAGGGCAGCAAGGAGTGGTTCTGGAACACCACCGCACGGTCCGGGTCCGGGCCGGCGATCTCGCGGCCGGCACAGAACAGCAGGCCGCTGGTGGGTTGCAGCAGACCGGCAATCAGGTTGAGCACCGTCGATTTGCCGCAGCCCGAATGGCCGATGACCGAGATGAACTCACCTTCGCGGATGTTGAGGTCGATGCCGCGCAGGGCCTCGAACGTGCCTTTCCTGGTGACGAATGTCATGTTGACGTTTTCCAGTTGCACGTATTTTTCCTGAATGATCTTTTCCATGATGACGTCCCTTATTCGTAGCTGAATCTTTTGGCGATCATGATCAGCATCTGTTCGAGCAACAGCCCGACAATGCCGACGACAAAGATCGCAATGATGATGTGCTCCACGTTGAGGTTGTTCCACTCGTCCCAGACCCAGAAGCCGATGCCGACGCCGCCGGTCAACATTTCTGCCGCGACGATCACCAGCCAGGCCACACCGATCGACAGGCGCACGCCGGTCATCATGTAGGGCAGCACGAAGGGAAAGAGGATGCGGGTGGCGATCTTCCATTCGGAAAGCTTGAGCACGCGGGCGACGTTCATGTAGTCCTCCGGCACCTTGCTGACGCCGACCGCGGTGTTGATGATCATGGGCCAGATGGCGGAGATGAAGATGACCCAGATGGCGGCGGGGTCGGCAGCCTTGAACACCAGCAGGCCGATCGGCAGCCAGGCCAGCGGCGAGACCGGGCGCAGCATGCCGATAATGGGTGCTGCCATTCTGGAGGCAAAGGTAAAACGACCGATGATGAAGCCCAGCGGGATGCCGAGGATGGCTGCCATACCGAAGCCGAGGCCGACGCGTTCCAGTGAGTTGAGGATATTCCAGCCGATGCCCATATCGTTCGGCCCGTTGTTGTAAAACGGGTCGCTGAACAGTGCGACAGCGGCATGCCAGGTCGGGATCGGGCCGGGCAGGCCTTCCGACTGGTAGGAGATCAGCGCCCAGATAGCCGTGAACAGCATGAGGCCGAATAGCGGCGGCAGCAGCCACTGGAAGAAGGCGCTGATGCGCTGCCGGTTGCGCGCCGCTCTTTCCTCGATCGCCTGATTCATGGCGGCGATGCTGGCGCTGGCAGGTGTCGTGGGGGAAGTCGGCGCAGATTCCGCCGTCGTTCTGGCGGTCTGCGTCGGGCCAGTTTCGTTGCGCATCCCGGTATGGGGTTCGTTTCGTTGCAGCGTGATGACGTTCATGAAGGTTCTCCCCGCTTAGGCCTTGATCTTGAAGCCGTTGGCATAGGCTTTCGGGTCCTTGCCGTTCCACACCACGCCGTCGATCAGCTTGCTGCTGCGCATGGCGTCCTTGGGTACGGCGATGCCGAGCGCTTTGGCCGCTTCCGTGTAAAGGTCAATGCGGTTCACCTGTTTGGCCACGGCCAGGTAATCCGGGTCGGATTTGAGCAGGCCCCAGCGCTTGTGCTGAGTCATGAACCACATGCCGTCGGATAGATAAGGGAAGGGCACGCTGCCGTCGTTGAAGAACTTCATGTAGTTCGGGTCCTGCCACGATTTGCCAAGGCCGTTCTCGTACTTGCCGACGAAGCGGCTTTCGATGACGGCTTCCGGCGCATTGACATAGGCCTTGCCGGCGATCAGCTTGGCGACCTTGGAGCGGTTCTCCGTCGCATCGATGTAACGGCAGGCTTCCAGCACCGCCATGAGCATGGCGCGGGCCGTGTTCGGGTTCTTGGTGACGAACTCGGCGGTGCAGCCCAGCACCTTTTCCGGGTGGTCGGTCCAGATGTCCTGGCTGGTGGCGACCGAGAAGCCGATCTTGTCGTGGAT
>JAEWTK010000082.1 GCA_023459535.1 Pseudomonadota bacterium | reverse complement strand
ACCCGGAGCTGCGCAAGCGCTTTACCGGCCAACCTGAGCATGTGGTGAACTACTTCTTCTTTGTTGCCGAGGAAGTACGTGAACTGATGGCCCAGATCGGCATCCGCAAGTTCGACGACCTGATCGGTCGCAGTGACCTGCTCGACATGCAGGCCGGTATCGAACACTGGAAAGCCAGCGGCCTTGATTTCAGCAAGATATTCCACCAGCCCAAACTGTCCGCCGACGTTTCCCGTCGTCATAACGAAGAACAAGATCACGGCCTGGACAAGGCGCTGGACAACGAGATCATCGCCCGCGCTAAGCCGGCACTGGAAAAGGGCGAGAAGGTCGTCATCGAGATGCCTATCGTCAATACCAACCGTACGGTCGGCACCATGCTGTCCAACCAGGTCGCGATGCGCTACGGCCATGACGGCTTGCCGGACGACACCATCACGGTGAAACTGCAAGGCACGGCTGGCCAGAGCTTCGCCGCCTTCCTCGCCAAGGGCATCACGCTGGAATTGACCGGCGAAGGCAATGACTACGTCGGCAAGGGCCTCTGTGGCGGCCGTATCGTCATCAAACCGCCCAAGGCCTTCCGCGGCACACCGGAAGACAACATCATTGTCGGCAATACCGTCATGTACGGTGCGACCGTCGGTGAAAGCTATTTCCACGGTGTCGCCGGCGAACGATTCTGCGTGCGCAACTCCGGTGCCTCAGCGGTTGTTGAAGGCGTAGGCGACCACGGCTGTGAATACATGACCGGCGGCACTGTCGTCGTTCTTGGCCAGACCGGCCGCAACTTCGCCGCCGGCATGTCAGGCGGCGTGGCGTATGTCTACGACGAAGACGGCATGTTTGCCAAACGCTGCAACCTGAGCATGGTCGAACTGCATAAGGTGGAAGCTGCCGACAAGATCTGCACACTGGCAGGTGAACACATGGGCCAGGCCGATGAAACCACATTGCTGGCGCTACTGGGCAAACATGCCGAGTACACAGGCAGCGAACGCGCCAAGGCCATGCTGGCCGATTGGAACCACTACCGCGGCAAATTCGTCAAGGTACTGCCTAACGAATACAAGCGCGTGTTGGCCGAGCGCGCCGCCGCTGCCAACAAGCAAGCAGCGTAAAGGATTAGAGAAAAGATCATGGGAAAAATCACTGGATTTCTTGAATATGAGCGCCTGTCCGAAGCCAACCTGCCGGTACCGGAACGTGTAAAGAACTACAAGGAGTTCGTGCTGCATCTGACAGACGAACAGGCCAAGGTGCAGGGTGCACGCTGCATGGATTGCGGCATCCCGTTCTGCATGAGCGGCTGCCCGATCAATAACATCATTCCGGACTGGAACGATCTGGTCTATCACCAGGATTGGCGCAATGCGATCGATGTGCTGCACTCCACCAACAACTTCCCGGAGTTTACCGGTCGCGTCTGCCCGGCGCCTTGTGAGGCTGCCTGCACGCTGAACATCAATGCCGACGCAGTCGGCATCAAGTCGATCGAACACGCCATCATCGACAAGGCCTGGGAGAACAACTGGGTGGTGCCGCAACCGCCAGCGAAGAAGACTGGCAGGAAAGTCGCCATCGTCGGTTCCGGCCCGGCCGGGCTGGCTGCCGCACAGCAACTGGCACGCGCCGGTCATGATGTGGTCGTATTGGAGAAGGAAACCCGCATCGGCGGCCTGCTGCGTTACGGCATCCCCGATTTCAAGATGGAAAAATCGCACATCGACCGCCGCATGGCGCAGATGGAAGCCGAAGGCGTCGAGTTCCGCGTCAATCAGAACGTCGGCGAGAACGTCAAAGCCGAAGACCTGCTGGCTGAATATGACGCCGTGATCCTCGCAGGCGGCGCCGAATTCCCTCGCGACCTGCCGGTACCCGGCCGCGAGCTGGACGGCGTGCATTTCGCCATGGATTTCCTCACGCCGCAAAACAAGGTAGTCGCCGGCGACAAGATTGAAAACCAGATCAAGGCTACCGGCAAACATGTGGTCGTCATCGGCGGCGGTGACACCG
This sequence comes from Pseudomonadota bacterium, assembly GCA_023459535.1. Lineage (GTDB taxonomy): Bacteria > Pseudomonadota > Gammaproteobacteria > Burkholderiales > Methylophilaceae > UBA6140. The sequence goes on along the minus strand of JAEWTK010000082.1, from coordinate 1,493 downwards.
GTTCCGACTGCGTCGGCACCTCCAACCGTCACGGTGCACTGTCCATCACGCAATTCGAACTGATGCCGCAACCGCCGGAAAAAGAAAACAAGGCACTGACCTGGCCCAACTGGCCGCTGAAAATGCGAACCTCCAGTTCGCACGAAGAGGGTGCCAACCGCGACTGGTCCATCACCACCAAGGAACTGATCGGTGAGAACGGCAAAGTCACCGGCCTCAAGGCGGCCCGCGTCGAATGGAAAGACGGCAAGATGCAGGAAATCGCGGGCTCCGAATTCACCATCCCGGCTGATCTGGTGCTGCTTGCCATGGGCTTCGTCAGCCCCGTACAGAAAGTGCTGGATGCCTTCGGTGTGGAAAAGGACAATCGCGGCAACGCCAAGGCCACGACGGACGACGAAGGCTGCTACCAGACCAGCAGCCCCAAGGTGTTTGCCGCCGGTGACATGCGCCGCGGCCAATCACTGGTAGTCTGGGCCATCCGCGAAGGTCGTCAGTGCGCACGCGCTGTCGATGAATTCCTCATGGGATCATCCACGCTGCCGAGATAAGCTCCATTATTGTCGTCCAGCGACAAAAAGCCATACACCGAATTAATTTGGGACCATCTGCGACCCAGGCTTTATAATTCGGCTATGGCTTTTTCTTCGGCATTTTCCGACGGCAAATAAATGACTCAACTCAAGAACGATACCTTTCTGCGCGCGCTCATGCGCCAGCCTACCGATTACACGCCTGTCTGGATGATGCGGCAGGCCGGACGCTACCTGCCGGAATACCGGGAGAGCCGCAAGAACGCCGGCAGTTTCATGCAGTTGTGTACCAGCCCGGATTTCGCCACAGAAGTCACCTTACAGCCGCTAGACCGCTACCCGCTGATCGATGCCGCCATCCTGTTCTCCGACATCCTCACCGTGCCGGATGCCATGGGTCTGGGTTTGTACTTTGCCGAAGGCGAAGGCCCCAAGTTCAAACGCACGCTATGTGAAGAAACCGATATCCAAAACCTCGCAGTACCGGACATGGCCAAGCTGCAATATGTATTCGACGCCGTCAGCCAGATCCGCAAAACCCTCAATGGCCGCGTGCCGCTGATCGGCTTTTCCGGCAGCCCATGGACGCTCGCTACCTACATGGTGGAAGGCAAGGGCGGCACCGACTTCCTCACCATCAAGCGCATGGCCTACACCCGACCAGACTTGCTGCACCGCATTCTCGACATCACGGCACAAACCGTCACTGCCTACCTCAACGCGCAGATTGCGGCCGGCGCGCAAGCGGTCATGATTTTCGACTCTTGGGGCGGCGCACTGGCGCATAACGCCTATCGCGAATTCTCGCTGCAATACATGGAAAAAATCGTCGCCGGACTGACGCGCGAAAACGAGGGCCGCATCGTTCCGCGCATCGTTTTCACCAAGGGCGGCGGCTTGTGGCTGGAAGCACAAGCCGAGATCGGCGCGGACGCGCTGGGATTGGACTGGACCGTGGAC
>JAEWTK010000081.1 GCA_023459535.1 Pseudomonadota bacterium | reverse complement strand
GGCCATATCATGGTCGGGCTCGATGCCAAGGATGGCAAGGTGGCGGTTGATGGCTGGTCCAAGCTGACCGGGCATGACGTCGTCGATCTGGCAAGGAAATTCGAGGATTACGGCGTCGAGGCCGTGATCTACACTGACATCGGCCGTGATGGTATGTTGACTGGTGTCAATATCGAGGCGACAGTGCAGCTGGCTCAATCCCTGCACATCCCGGTGATTGCCAGCGGCGGCATCACCAATCTGGAAGATGTCAAGCGGCTTTGCGCAGTGGAGTCGGAAGGCATCATGGGCGCCATTACCGGACGTGCGATTTACGAAGGTTCCCTCGACTTTGCCGCTGCTCAGAAATTGGCAGACGAATTGAGTGACCAATAATGGGGCTGGCCAAGCGCATCATTACTTGTCTGGATGTGACCGATGGCCGCGTTGTCAAAGGTGTCAATTTTCTCGAGTTGCGTGATGCCGGCGATCCGGTCGAGATTGCCAAACGCTACGATGACCAGGGCGCCGATGAACTGACATTTCTCGATATCACGGCCAGCTCGGACAATCGCGGCTTGATTCTGCATATCATTGAAGAAGTCGCTTCTCAGGTTTTCATCCCTCTGACAGTAGGTGGCGGCGTGCGAGAGGTCGAGGATGTTCGCCGTTTGCTCAATGCCGGCGCTGACAAGGTCAGTATCAATACGTCCGCCGTCCTCAACCCGCAATTGGTTGCCGATGCCGCTGCTCGTTTCGGTTCGCAGTGTATAGTCGTTGCGATCGATGCCAAGCAGGTCGGTGATCACTGGGAAGTGTTCACCCATGGTGGCCGCAAGCCAACCGGGCTGGATGCTGTCGAATGGGCGCGCAAGATGACCGAACTGGGCGCCGGCGAATTGCTGGTGACCAGCATGGATCGGGACGGCACGAAAACCGGATTCAACCTGCCGCTGAATCGCGCCATCAGTGATGCGGTCGATGTGCCGATCATTGCCTCCGGTGGCGTCGGCAGTCTGATGCACCTGGTGGAAGGTGTGCAGGAAGGCGGGGCTGATGCAGTGCTCGCTGCCAGTATCTTCCATTACGGCGAATTTACTGTGCGTCAGGCCAAGGAATACATGCGCGACCATGGTATTGAGGTACGTCTGTGAGCACAAACTGGCTTGATGAGGTGCGTTGGACCGCTGACGGCTTGGTGCCGGTGATTGCGCAGGAGGCAGGCAGCAACAAGATCCTGATGTTCGCCTTCATGAACCGCGAGGCGCTGCAACTGACCGTGGAAAGCGGTCAGGCCGTCTATTGGTCGCGTTCGCGCAACAAGTTGTGGCGCAAGGGTGAAGAATCGGGCCATGTGCAGAAAGTGCATGAAATCCGTCTGGATTGCGATGAGGATGTGATTCTCATCAGTGTTGAGCAGTTGGGGGGCATTGCCTGCCACACCGGTCGACATAACTGTTTTTTCAGAAAGCTGGTCGATGGTCAGTGGGTGACCGATCAGCCGGTGTTGAAGGATCCGCAGGAGATATATCGTCATGAATGACGTTCTGGAACGCTTGGCCGAGTTGCTTGAACAGCGCAAGGCTGCTGATCCGCAGACTTCCTACGTGGCCAAGCTGTATAGTAAAGGTGTGGATGCCGTTCTGAAAAAAGTCGGCGAGGAAGCTGCCGAGACTATCATTGCCGCCAAGGATGGCGACCCGCAAAAGATCATCTACGAGACGGCGGACCTTTGGTTTCATTGCATGGTCATGTTGGCGCAGGCGGGGCTGAAGCCGCAGGATGTGCTGGATGAGCTTGCCAGACGTGAAGGCCTGTCCGGCATTGCAGAAAAGGCTTCCCGCAAGGAGAAATGAAATGACGGACTGTATTTTCTGCAAAATCGTGGCAGGTGTTATTCCCAGTAAAAAAATTTACGAGGATGAGGATGTGATCGCATTCAATGATATCCATCCGATCGCTCCCGTGCATTTTCTGATCGTACCGAAACAGCACACGGAAAGTCTTGCGCATTGCGATGAGGCACACCAGACCTTGCTGGGAAAAATATTGCTGCTGGCTCCCAAGCTGGCGCAGCAGCAGGGCTTGAGCGGATTTCGCACCATGATTAATACGGGCCGCGAAGGCGGGCAGGAAGTTTTCCATCTGCATGTCCATGTATTTGGTGGCGGGCAGACCTTACCCAAAACCTAGGTGAATTTTCACGAAATAGTTCAGGAGAGCAATGATGGGCGCATTTAGTATCTGGCATTGGCTGATCGTGCTGTTGGTTGTTGTGCTGATTTTTGGCACCAAGAAGCTTCGTAACATAGGCAGCGACGTTGGCGGCGCGGTCAAGAGTTTCAAGGATGCCGTCAAGGACGAAAAATCTTCAGCGAAAATTGAAGAAGATGCAAAGACGGAAACGGTCGAAGGTGAAGTGACCAATAAAACCAGACAGTAATATTCCCCTTGTTCGATATTGCATTCACCGAACTGGTCATCATCGCCATCGTTGCGCTACTGGTGATCGGACCGGAAAAACTGCCCAAGGTCGCGCGCACGCTGGGCTCGCTGCTTGGGCGTATGCAGCGTTATGT
>JAEWTK010000080.1 GCA_023459535.1 Pseudomonadota bacterium | reverse complement strand
GTGCCAGGTATGGGGAATCGGTTTCTACCAGAATGCAGTCTAGGGGAACCTGCCTCGCCGCCTCTTTCAAGGCGGCGGCGTTCTTGAAGGTGACGATGCCGGAAAAGGAGATATAAAAACCCATTTCAATGGCCTGCAATGCCACATCCAGGCTTTCGGTGAAGCAATGCATGACACCGCCCACCTGGCTGGCATTTTCTTCCCGCAAGATACGCAAGGTATCGTCAGCAGCAGCCCGGGTGTGAATGATTAGCGGCTTGTTGACAGCTATGGCGGCGCGGATATGCGTACGAAAACGTTCGCGTTGCCATTCAAGGTCCCCGGTCAGGCGAAAATAATCCAGACCGGTCTCTCCGATGCCGATTACCTTGGGGTTCCTGGCAAGTTCCGCCAATTGCTCGACACTCAGCGGCGGCTCGTCCTCATAGTCCGGATGTACGCCAACCGTCGCATAAAAATTGTCATAGGCATCGGCAACGGCCAGTACTTGCGGGTATTCGCGCAGATTGACCGAAATGCACAAGGCATGGCCGACTTGATGCGAGGTCATGGCCTCACGGATGTCCGGCATGTTGTTGGCAAGCTCAGGGAAATTGAGGTGGCAGTGTGAATCTACAAGCATGGAACTACTTTAAAGGTTGATTACATCGTATGAGTGGGTTTGCCGGATTTAAGTGCCCCACCAAGCAAGGCTTCGATCTTGTTCTTGGCTTCAAGACCGCCATCCTTTTCACTTAGTTGCACCCCTATGCCTTGCGGACGATTGCCTTGGGTGACTGGTGTAAGCCAGATTACGTTACCGACGACCTTCAGTTTTGTCGGGTCATCCAGCAAGCTTAGCAGCATGAAGACTTCATCACCGATCTTGAAGCTCTTGTTGGTCGGGATAAAGAGTCCGCCCCCCTTCACGAAAGGCATGTAGGAAGCATAAAGCGCAGCCTTTTCCTTGATGGCAAGCGAAAGCACACCAGGCTTGGGAGCGGAATTTGCGGCTGACGGCTGTTCAGGTGGCAATGCGGACATGGTATTCGATCAATTCTTTTTCATGAACAATTGCGTGTAATTGAGAAAAATTGCTTCAAGCTGCAATTCATTATTCAACGGGTGCTGAGCGCTTCTCTTTGCCTCGTTCAGCTTGCGTTGAAACTCCAGCAACAGGCCCAAGTCTACGCCTTTGACCAGAGCTTGCAAAGCATCGGCATGCTGATTGTGATAACGCACTTTGCCGGCCAGCTGGCATGACAAGAGGTCAAAAGCCCATTTCTGCAAACTGTCGATCGCCAGTTCCATGCCTTGTGTGACCGCCGCGGATGCCGCAATGAAGGGATCCAGTTTCCGTCCTTGCAGGAACAATTCGGAATGGAAGCTGCTGACACCCTGCTCCAGTGTCCTCATGACACTCAATGGCGCGCCGCCGGCATAGTCCAGGCGAGCTGCGGCGTCGGCCAAACCCTGTTGCTGTAACCAGGTCAGCGCAACAGATTTTTCCGGTATGGGCATATCGATCTTGTGACAGCGACTGATGATGGTGGGCAGCAAGCGTTTGAGCTGATGGCTCACCAGAATGAAAACCACGCCGTCAGGCGGCTCTTCCAGCATCTTCAACAGCGCATTGGCGGAAGCGGCGTTCAGTGCTTCCGCCGGATGTATCAGCACGATTCTCAGGCCACTGCTCTGATGGCTCGACAAGGAAAGGAATTCAGCCAGCTCACGCACCTGCACGACGCTGATCTGCTGGCTCTTTTTCGTCGTTTTCTTTGAGGCTGAAGCCTCGGACTCGGTATCCGTATCCTGTTCTGGCGTCAGCAAACGAAAATCCGGATGGTTGCCCTGCGCATACCAGCTGCAGCTGGCGCAGGCACCACAGGGTTCGCCGTCTGCATGCGGTGAAAGACATAGCAGCGACTGGGCCAGACTTTGGGCAAAATCGAATTTGCCTATGCCGCTATTACCATGCAGCAGCAGCGCATGGGGCAAGCGTGCACGCTGACTGGATATTCTGGCCAATATTGCGGATTGCCATGGATAGACGGACATGGTGCTACAGACTCGCAATGATCTGCATCAGGGCTTGTTCAACCTTTTCGATCGGTTGATTGCCATTGATGATACGAAAACGTTCAGGAGACGCCTCTGCACGCTGTAAATAGGCATTCCTGATGCGGGTAAAGAACGCGGCATCCTGCTGTTCGAACTTGTCCGGGCTGCGTGCGCCAGCGAGGCGGGCGACGCTCACTTCCACCGGCACGTCGAACAGTATGGTCAAATCCGGTTGCAGGTCTGCATGTACCCAAGTTTCAAGCTGCTCGATTTTTACGGCAGGTACGCCCCGACCACCAGACTGATAGGCAAAACTTGCATCGGAGAAGCGGTCCGAGACGACATATGATCCATTTGCCAGCGCCGGCTCGATCACTTGTGCAATATGTTCCCGCCGTGCCGCAAACATGAGCAGGGCTTCCGTCTCCGCGTGCATGGATTGATGCAGCAGCAGATCACGCAAGCTCTCGCCCAAGGCTGTAC
>JAEWTK010000079.1 GCA_023459535.1 Pseudomonadota bacterium | reverse complement strand
ACGGCACGCAGAAAGGCTACCTGGTCGAACAGGCCAACAAGCATGCTCAGTTGGCCGAGATCCTGCGCGGCAGTGATGCCTCGCAAGTCATCGTGTTTACCAAGACCAAGCTGACTGCCAGCCGGCTGGCAAAGCAGTTGCAACGTGAAGGTCTGCTGGCGGATGCGATTCATGGCGACAAGAGCCAGAAAGAACGCATGGAAGCACTGGAAGCCTTCAAGCAGGGCAAGGTTGCCGTGCTGATTGCGACCGATGTGGCAGCCCGCGGCCTGGATATCGATCAACTGCCGATGGTCATCAATTACGAGATCCCGTCAGCACCAGAAGACTATGTGCACCGTATCGGCCGTACCGGCCGCGCTGGCGCCTCCGGCACCGCCATCTCGCTGGTTTCTCCTGAAGAAGAGAAATACCTGAAGGAAATCGAGAAACTGATCAAACGGGAAATCGACAAGGAAAAGAGCACGGTCAGTGCAGTTGCCAGAACTCCTCGCGACAGCCATTCCCGCGAGAAACGACAGGATCGCGGCGAATCCATGAGTCCGGCAGTGCGTCCTTTGCCCAAGAGCAAAAGCAAGGATCCCTGGTTCGACAAACCATACGAGCCTTCGCAAAATGCCACGACACCTCAAGTGACCAACCGCCCGGTATCCAGCCGTTCAAAAGCACCGGTTGCGGCATTACTTGGCGGCCTGAGACGACAGGATTCCTGAAGTCAGACGGTTAAGTTAAGCGCACCAAGCAAAAGAGCCTCCGGATGGAGGCTCTTTTTTTTACCATGAAAACAGTTATTCAAGCTCTGAAGAACACTGAATGAACGCTAAACCTTCGGCAATATCCTGTTTTCCTCTGTGAACTCTGCGGCAAATTGCTTTGCAGAGTTATCCTGGCTGATTGCGCATCATATCGGCCAGCTCATACAGTACAGATGCCAGTTGGGTCAGCACCGGTTCTTCCACGCCGGTTTCGTGCAGCGCCTTGATCATGCAATACATCCACTGATCACGTGCCGATTCACCGATGGCAAACGGCAAATGCCGTGCCCGCAACCTCGGATGCCCGTAACGCTCGATATAAAGCTGCGGTCCACCGGTCCAGCCGGTCAGGAACATGAAAAGTTTTTCCCTTGCGGAAGTCAGGTCTTCGGCATGCATGGCACGAATACCTGATGCACGCGGGTCTGTATCCATGATGTCGTAAAAGCGTTCAACCACTTCACGGATCTTTTCCGTGCCGCCCAACATCTCAAAAAAGGTTCTGGACTGGCTACCGGGTTCCTGCGGTTTTTCAATCATGGCTGAATCTTCAATCTGCAGTTGTAGTCTTGATCAGGCTCGCCGCCAATTTGGCGCGACTGCGGGCCTCTTCGACATCCTTGCCGGAAGCCAGAGCCACGCCCATGCGTCGCCGAACGAAGGACTCCGGCTTGCCGAACAGTCGCAGATCGGACTCCGGCACTGCCAGCGCTTTCTCGACATCCTCGAATGCCAGTTGCCTGCTGTCCGCGCCACCGTAGATCACCGCACTTGCTGCCGGCCGCTGCAGGGCCACATTCACTGGCAATCCGAGGATAGCGCGGGCATGCAGATCGAATTCGCTGAAACGCTGACTGGCCATGGTCACCATGCCGGTGTCATGCGGTCGCGGGCTGACTTCGGAGAACCAGACATCCTCACCCTTGACGAACAGTTCCACACCAAACAACCCCAAACCACCCAGACTATCGGTCACGGCTTTCGCTATTCCTTGTGCCCGCTTCAGAGCGACATTATTCATGGCTTGCGGCTGCCAGCTCTCCACATAGTCACCCTTCTGCTGCAAATGGCCGATAGGGTCGCAAAAATACGTCTCGACCTGCCCTTCCGCATTCTTTGCACGCACCGTTAGCAAAGTGATTTCGTAATCGAAATCGATCTGCCCTTCGACGATGACCACGCCCTGATTGACACGCCCGCCAGTCGCAGCATAATCCCAGGCGGCGGCAACTTCCGAGGCATCGGTGATGCGCGACTGGCCTTTGCCGGACGAAGACATGGTGGGTTTGATGAAGCAGGGATAACCGATACCCCCATCAATGGCCTGCTGCAGGGCCTGCAAACTGTTGGCAAAGGCATACGGCGAAGTCGGCAAGCCCAACTCTTCCGCTGCCAGACGGCGAATACCCTCACGGTTCATGGTGAGTTGCACAGCCTTGACGGTGGGGATGACATGTGCGATTCCCTGCGCTTCGATATCCGCCAGTGTGGCGGTATTCAATGCCTCGATTTCCGGTACGATCAAGTGGGGCTTTTCTTGAGCGATTAGAGCTCGCAAAGCGGCATCATCGGTCATGTCGATCACATGGGCCCTGTGTGCCACCTGATGTCCCGGTGCATTGGCATAACGATCGACCGCAATCACTTCGACCCCAAGCCGCTGCAAGGCAATGATGACTTCCTTGCCCAACTCACCACTGCCCAACAACATCACGCGTGTAGCATTGGGGCTCAAAGGGGTTCCGATTTTCATGCCTGACTCCTGATTGAATTCAGGAGGATTTTATCATGCGGGGTGCTGACGGGCGTCGGTCAACGTTGGGATTTAATCGCCCTTGATACCATGTTTGTCCATCCGGTAGCGGATAGCCATGCGCGTGATACCCAGCAGGCGGGCAGCTTCAGAAACGTTGTTATTGGCCTGCGCCAGCGCATTCTCGATCAGGATTTTCTCTGCTACATCCAATGTGACGCTTGAAGCATTGCTGTTGAAACTGATCTTGGCTGCGGCAGGCTCTATGGCAATCGCCAGGTCCTGTCCACTAATCACATCATCACGACTGAGCAGAACAGCCCGGCTTATCTGATGCTTGAGCTCTCGCACGTTACCGGGCCACGGATAGCGGCCGATAACTTCAATGGCTTCTTCGGAAAAACGTCTGGGCTGCAAACCGTAACGACGCTCAGTCTGGCTGGCGAAATGACGCGCCAGTAACAGAATGTCTTCGCCGCGTTCGCGCAACGCCGGCATGACAATATTCAACACATTCAATCGATAATAGAGATCCGAACGGAATCGCCCTTCCAAAACCATTTGCTGCAGGTCGCGGTTGGTTGCGGCAATGAAGCGTGCCGCTACAGGTCTTTCCTTGGTGGAGCCAACTCGGCGCACCATGCGGCGCTCAAGCACATTCAACAGCTTGGCCTGTAAGCTCAGCGGCATTTCGCCGATCTCATCCAGAAAAAGTGTGCCGTCTTCCGCGGCCTCAATCAAACCACAACGTGAGGATTGGGCACTGGTAAACGCGCCGCGTTCATGCCCGAACAACTCGCTTTCGATCAATTCAGCCGGTAGCGAGGCACAATCGACATGGACGAACGGCCTGTCCTTGATCATGCAGGACAAATGCAGCAACCTCGCCGCCACGTCCTTGCCGGTCCCGGTCTCGCCGTTGATCAGTACGGTAGGCGGCGGTACGGCTGTTTCAATGGAAGCCAGTTGCGCAACGCGTTCAATCTGTTTGCGGACACGCTGCATGACAGGGCTGTCACCAATCATCTCGACGCCGACCGCCACTGCATCATGCGAATTCCGCTGACGTGAATAATCCAGATGGTGCTTGAGTTTGCTGGCGTTCTCCGCCTTCTCGATCACCAGCAATAATTCTTCAAGATCGACCGGTTTTTTCAGATAATCGGTAGCACCCTGCTTCATGGCATTGACAGCATCGCTGAGTTCGCCGAACGCCGTCATGACAATCACGGAGATACCCTTGGTTACAAAATCCGTCAGCAAATCCAGGCCACTACCATCCGGCAGTCGCATATCGAGCAAAACGATATCCGGCGCCATCTGCTTGGCCAGCGCACGTCCATCCTTGATATTCTCGGCGTGCTCGCAGTCATAACCCGCCTTCTTCAGGCGCTTGACGACGGCACGGGCAAACAGGGCTTCGTCTTCGATAACAAGCACACGCGGCTTCTGCTGGAAAGCCTGATTATGAGTGATTCCATCAAAAGTATCTGCGTGTGCCTGCATCGTTCAAATCATCTTTATTTCTTGGCTGCGAACTCGTAACGAACACCCAGCCAGCCTGCGCGTGGAGCGCCCGGCAGAATGCCAAGCATCTTCTGTTCTTCGCCGAACTGACCGTTCGCATCAAACAGTGTCTCAGCCAGACGACCGCTGACGTCATATTCCCTGTCGAACAGATTGGTCACCTTGGCAAATGCTTTCCAGCCACTACCGATGTTGTACTGGGTGTCCAAGTTAACGAGGAAATAACCGCTCAGCTTGCCGTCACCGGTAGCACACACATCCCCACCATCACATCTGGCTGAATTGGCCTTGTGTTTGTTGTTTTCATTACCCATTACATACTGGTCGGAATAACCGATGATGTTCGCACCAACCGACCAGTCCGGCGTCACTTGGTACTGACCACGCAACTTCAGCTGATGAGCCGGAATTGAGGTCATACGGTCACCGGATTTAACCTGGATAATTCCATCGCCATCAGCCGAAGAATTGGATGGGCTGGCGAACACCATGTCGCTGTCGTAAGTTGCACGAATGTAGCTGTAGGACACGTTCCAGCGGAACTTGCTGATATCACCAGCCAGCCCGAGGTCAATGCCCTGACGCTTGGTACGACCAACATTCTGGTAATAGCCAGCGCCGTTGGCAGCACCCGCGGCCGTGAACTGGATATCATCATGATTGACAGCCTGGTAAACACCGGCATTCCAGCGGATCGACTCAGTCAGATTGCCACGACCGCCAAGCTCATAGGTTTTGGCAACCACTTGATTGAGAGGAGGATCATCTGCCATGGCGGATGGCAGCAGACAAGGGTTCTCCGGATTGGAACAGCCGAGTTCGATAGAAGTCGGTGCGCGGCTGGATTCGCTATAGGAGGTATACAAAGTCAACTGATCACTAGGCGTATGACTCAAGCCGATCATCGGGTTCAGACGTGTGTAACTGTCTTTGGCAGTCAGCGATTGATCGGAGGCATCGCCGCGCAAGGTATCGACGTTATCCACGCGTGTGAAGTTCCAGCTGGCGCCAGCAGTGACATGCCATTGATCGTTCAGCGACAAGGTATCGGTAGCAAACATGCGAGCCGTATATTGCTTGCCGGTCAGGCCGGTACTCTGACGGCTGTACTCGAACGGTCCGATCGGCTTGCGGGTGCCATCGAACGTATCTTCAAAGCCGTCGAAATCGACGCCAGCGAGACCGCCTTCCATTTCAGCGATATTGATGTTCTCTGACTGCTTGTATCGAATCAATGAATAATCATAACCAGCACCAACAGTCAGCTGATTTTGCATGCCCATCCAGTCCTGATTGAAAACAAACTGACCAGTAGCGCCGTAATTGTCCTGCGTGGTCTTGGACGTATTGAGTGCGGAGCCGGTCGCCTCAAGCTCATCCCCTGAACCGTCCCCTACCCAACCATAAGGATTGTTCTTGTTAACCGAACCGAGATCATCATCATCAATTTCGGCTTCGTAGAGGTCACCGTTCAATGTGCGCCGGTTGGACTTGCGGTAATAAATGTTGCCGGCAAACATGGTTTCATCGTTGAACCAGTGCGTGCCATTCAAAGCCAGATGATGGTAGTAGTTGTTGGTGAAATCGGGACGCGTATGAATCTGGTCACGATCACCGTGGAGCAGATTTTCCGGGGCAAAACCATTGCCGGTCAGGTTGTTATCGGTATGGATGTAGCTCAATTCCAGGCGAGTAGCTTCATCTTGCCAGCCCAGCTTGGCAAATATCTGATTGACGTGTGAGGGCGAGTATCTTCTCCAGCCATCTTCCGTTGTATGTTGTGCTCCGATATAGAAATCGACAGCACCGCTTTCGGATACCAGACCATATTCAGCCAAAGCACGCTGCCTGCCCCAGGAGCCGAATTCGTATTCAACACCCACACCTTCAGCATCACGACCACCCTTGGTTTGAACAGCGACAGCACCACCCAGTGTGTTCAGCCCATAAAGAGGATTGGAACCAGGCACCAATTGCATGCCACCAATAGCGAAGCTTGGAATCTTGTCCCAGAGGGTCACATCGCCAAATGGCTCGTTTACGCGCACACCATCAACATATGTAGACAGGCCTTGCGCATTACCTAACAGAGAGGAGGCCGAATAGCCGCGAAAATTGATTTCCGGCTGGTAAGGGTTACCGGCCATATCGGTCGCCGTAACCCCCTGCATATTGTTCATCATGTAATCAGCCAACGAAGTGCCGGCCTGATTATTAATATCAGCTGGCGTAGCGAGCTGCACATTGGCTGGCACCTTGTTTGCCGGCAGACCAATGCCTGGCAAAGGCGTGGTACTGATAACCTCGATCTTGCCTGTTCTGGCCACTTCCTCGGCCATAAGCGTCAGCGGCGAAGCAAAGACGCCGGCAACGGCGATGGAAATGAGTTTCAGACGTAATGGATTTGCGTTTTTCATGTAATCTCCCCAGATTATTAAGTTGTGAATACTCGAAGATTACATCAAGAACTGTGCCAGAAATGAAGCCGGAAAAATTACTCAATAAAATCAACGAAAATCTTATGCATAAACAGCCGATAGGGAAAGTTTAATCGCTAAATATGGTTGTATACAACCATATTTTTGGTTGTAGTGGTTGTATACAACCAACTTGCAACCAACTTCCACCTCGTACGCTGCAATTAAAATAACTACATACTATGTAATAGCTGCCTGGGCGGCTGATCAAGAAAGCTGCGCATACCGAGCCAGGCGGCGAACGGCACCAGTAAAGATGCGCTGATCAGTGCCAGTATCGCCAGAAGCAGATTGAACTGGTAGGGAATATTGAGGATAAAGGCACTGACATACCAGGCCAGTGCGCTGGCTGCCAATGTAGCGACCAGTGCAGCCAAGACGCCGATACAGGCGAACTCGATCAGGCCCGCCAGCACTACTTGTCGGCGGGAAGCGCCGAGCACGCGTAGCAGCGTGGCTTCTCGCACACGTTCCTCGCGCGTAGCGACCAGCGCGGCATAGAGTACCGCCAGACCTGCAAACAGACTGAAAACAAACACATATTCAATTGCATGCGTCATTTTGTTCATGATGCCCCTCACCTGCTCCATCAGCGCCGCAACATCAATCACCGTCAGATTTGTGTATTCCCGCACCAGCGCATTCAATGCCTGATCGTTGCCCAGAGGCAGATGGAAACTGGTAATGTAGCTGGCAGGAAAACTCTCGAGCAGGCCGGGCGGCATGACGGCAAAAAAGTTGGCGCGCATGGTATCCCACTCGACCTTGCGGATGCTGGTCACTTCGACTTTGAGCTGAGTGCCGGCAATGTCATACGTGAGCCAATCGCCAAGTTTGAGTCCGAGCGTATCGGCCAGGTCAAGTTCCAGCGACAACTGTGGCTGCCCATGCTCTACGGCGGTCCACCAGCGTCCTTCCAGCATCTGGTTGTCAGCCTGCATATCGGCTGCCCAGGAAAGGTTGAACTCGCGTTC
>JAEWTK010000078.1 GCA_023459535.1 Pseudomonadota bacterium | reverse complement strand
CCATGAAACGCACCGCGCTCCAGCGTTCCTGCCATGTCAGGCCCTGCGCTTGTAGCAGCCCGGCGAGGATATGCAGCGGGGCGGGCAGGGTTTTGCATGCGCGCAGTTCAAAATCCGGTTGTACGGTGAGTTGCAGCGGCAGGCGCTGGAATGCCGACTGCACGTCGACGCCAGTCAGTTTGAGCAGGCTCAGGGTCTCGCTATAAGCACCGAGCAGGATATGCTGGCCATTGTCCAGTGTGTGACCCTGCCATGAAATGCCGCGTGCGCGGCCGCCGAGCTGGCGCCCGGCCTCGAACAGGGTGACAGGGATGCGATGTTCAGCCAGTCTGGCGGCTGCCGCCAGCCCGGCGCAGCCACCGCCGATGACAGCCACGCGGGTCATGCTAGATCCTGATCCAGGTCGTCCAGGCCAGCCAGAGCTTACGTAACGGCGTCAGTGAGACTCTGGCATTGAGCACCTGCTGTGCGCCGTCTGCCTTGATCTCGCGCAGCAACGTGCGGTAGATGGCGGTCATGATGAGGCCGGTGCGTTGCTGCTTGCGGTCTTCCGCTGGCAGCGCATTGAGTGCGCGGTCATAAAAGCCTTCCGCCCGTTCGATCTGAAAATCCAGCAGTTGCTGGATCTGCTCGGATTCGCGACCTTGCAGGATGTCTTCTTCCAGCACACCGAAACGTGCCAGTTCATCCAGCGGCAGGTAGATGCGGTTGCGGCGGGCATCCTCACCGACGTCACGGATGATGTTGGTCAGCTGGAAGGCCATGCCGAGGTCGTGCGCGTATTTCAGGGTGTCGCGGTTGCTGTAACCGAAAATGGCGGCAGAAAGCAGGCCGACGACGCTGGCGACGCGGTAGCAATAGAGCTGCAGCTGCTTGAAGTCCTGATAGCGGTTGTATTCCAGATCCATTTCCATGCCGTCGATGATCTCGTGGAAATGTTCGGCGCTGAGGTCATAGGCTGCCACTGCCGGTGCCAGGGCCTTGGTCACCGGGTGCTGTGGCTGTCCCTTGTACAGATTGTCGATCTCGCCGCGCCACCAGTTGAGCTTGGTGCGGGCAACCTGGAAATCGGTGCATTCATCGGCGATGTCATCGACTTCGCGGCAGAAGGCATAGAGCGCAGTGATGGCTTCGCGTCTGGCTTTGGGCAGAAACAGGAAGCTGTAATAGAAACTGGAGCCGCTGGCGGCGGCTTTTTCCTGGCAATATTGCTGTGGACTCATCGCTTGCTTACCGCCCTGAAAAGCATATAGGCCCAATCCCACGGCTTGAGCACGGGGCGTTGGTTGAACATGTCTCCACGCGATTTGTGCAGTTTTTGCAGGATGCGTTCGCCGCCCGCGATAATCGTGCGCATCTCCAGACCGATACGGCCGGGCAGCACCAGCCCAAGGGGAGCGCCTGCCTGCAGCAGGTTTCTGGCACGCTTGATCTCGAACTCCATGAACAGCCCCCAGGTGCCATCGGTGCGGCCATCGGCGATCTGGCTTTCCTCGATTTTGTACTTGCGCATCTCGTCCTGCGGGAAATAGATGCGATCCTTTTTATAGTCGATGGCCACGTCCTGCAGGAAATTGATGATTTGCAGCGAGGAACAGATCGCGTCCGACATGCCGATGTTGCGCGGCGTTGCCTTGCCGTAGAGGTGCAGCAGCAGGCGGCCGATGGGGTTGGCTGAACGGCGGCAATAATCCATGACCTCGCCAAAATCCGCATAGCGGGACTTGGTCACATCCTGGCTGAAGGCATCGAGCAGGTCATAGAAAGGCTGCAGCGGTAGCTGATGCTGGTTGATGGTGTCCTGCAGACTGACAAAGAACGCTGTTTCAGGACTAGTGTTGTCATGTATACGGTCCAGTTCCATGCGGAAGCCATCCAGCAGTGCCAGTCTTTCATCCGGTAGTAGGTCGCCTTCATCGGCGAAATCATCTGCCTGCCGTGCGAATGAATAAATCATGCCGATCGGTTGCCGCAGCCGCATGGGCAGCAGGGCGGATGCGACCGGGAAATTTTCGTAGTGGGTCTGGGCGAGGGCCAGCGCCTGTGAATGTTGGGTACTCATATCGGGCCTAAGTATGCCACAAATCAGACCTTCCAACCCGCACGAATGAAGGCGTTTGCTTGAGTTTACGTTACAATTCCACCGTTAAATCGCAGTGGCAAATCGTAGAGGAATTTTCATGCTCGGAATTATCGGTGGCACCGGCCTCACTCAACTGGCCAATCTTCACGTTATTCGGCGTCAGATCATCCGTACGCCTTATGGCGAACCTTCGGCACCGATGCTGTTTGGTGAGCTTGGCGGGCACGAAGTGGTCTTTCTGGCGCGCCACGGGGGCGGCCACACGATACCTCCGCATGCCATCAATTACCGCGCCAACATCTGGGCGCTGCATAGCGAAGGCGTGAAATGCATACTGGCGGTGGCAACTGTCGGGTCGATTGATCCTGAACTGAATCCGGGCGATATCGCCTTGCCCGAGCAGCTTATCGACTTCACTCACAGCCGCAAACAGACCTATTTCGATGGCCTCGACATGCCAGTGCGGCACATTGATTTTACTGAGCCGTACAGCAAGAAGATGCGGTCTGTCATCATCAAGGCCGCAAATCAGGCTAATGAGCCGCTGAAAGTAGGCGGCGTCTATGCCGCAGTGCAGGGTCCGCGCCTGGAGACGGCGGCAGAGGTCAACCGGCTGGAGCGCGACGGCGCCACGATGATCGGCATGACCGGCATGCCGGAAGCTGCGCTGGCGCGTGAGCTGGAAATCGAATATGCCGCCATTTGCCCGGTGGCTAATCATGCTGCGGGCCGTGGCGATAGCAAGCATGGCATCAATTACGACGAAATCGGCGTGACATTGACCGGCACCATGCTGCGTATCCGGCACTTGCTGGAAAAGGCGGTGATGCTCCATGACAGTTAGAGCCGTATTACGTATGGGCGACCCGATACTGCTGCAGAAGGCGGTACCGGTCGAAGCGTTCGATACACCGGAATTGCACGCCCTGATCCAGGACATGCAGGACACCATGGCGCATATGGACGGTGCCGGTATCGCCGCTCCACAGATCGGTGTCAGCCTGCGCGTGGTCATCTTTGGTGTTGGCGCCAATCCGCGCTATCCGGATGCCGAGCAGGTACCCTATACCGTGTTGATCAATCCGGTGTTGAATCCTGTCGGTGAAACCATGGAAGACGGATGGGAAGGCTGCCTGTCCGTGCCGGGCATGCGCGGCATCGTGCCCAGATACCAGCGCCTGCATTACACAGGCTTCGACCAGTACGGCAAACCCATAGACCGGTTGGTCAGCGGTTTTCATGCGCGGGTAGTGCAGCACGAGTGCGACCATCTGGAGGGCATACTCTATCCCATGCGCATCACCAACCTGGCCAATTTCGGCTATACCGACGTTTTGTTTCCGGGGCAGGAATTACAAGACGACTGAGAATTGTTCTGGTAAAATGCGCGCTTCGTTTGGAGCCGGTTGCATTTCTGCAAGCCACTTTCAGACGAAGCCAGAACTGTCAGTGCAGTAAATCAGTAGTTCAAACATGGAAGCGTGGCCGAGTGGTTGTGACCGCAAGGGTCATCGCCGCTGATGTAAGCAGATAAATCTGCAACATCAGCGCGAAAGGCAGCAGTAGTATAGGTAATCTGGAACATCAAACTGGAAGCGTGGCCGAGTGGTTGAAGGCAGCAGTCTTGAAAACTGCCAAGGGTTTACGCCCTTCGTGAGTTCGAATCTCACCGCTTCCGCCATCCGCCGCATTTTCTCGCTACTCGCTCATTCATACGGTTTGTAAGTCAGTATCACGCGCCATTCATTGCCATGCAGCCGCACGGTCTGCCATACAGCCTTTTTGATGACCTTGTCCGCCGCACCCTGCGCTAGGAATAGATAGCTGCCTTCGCCTGAAGGTGATGCCACGATGCTCTTGCCCAGGTTGAGCAGGCTTTCATAGTCGGCATACAGCGCATCGCTGAACAACATTCTGCCAACTTCATCTTCATCGCGGTCGTAGACGATCATGCCGTCCGGCTGCATCACCCACAGTTCGTAATCCTCGGGGATACTGGTCTTTTTCAGCAGCGGCTCGATCAGCAGTGCAGGGCGGATCAGTGCGCTGACCGAACCGGCGAATTCCTGCTCCACATTGCGAACCGGATGAGCGATATCGACCGCCAGAAAGCCTTCCACCGAGTTGAAAGCCTTGCTGAACAAGGGGCGGGGTTCGCTTAGCATGGCTGCGACCTGTAGCTGGTTACGGATGTTCGCATTCTCGAAATTGCGATAATCCGACGGTTCGATCTGGCGCAGGAAGCCGCGCCGGTCGATAAATGCGACATTGATCAGGTTGGTGTTCTCTTCGAGGATGGACGCCAGCAAAGCGCGGATTTCACCTTCGTTCTGCGGGTTGAATACATGCTGTTTGATCTTGCCGGCCATCGAGACATCAATGCGGTCCAGAGCGGCCTGTAACTCCGGAACGAAACGCTCCAGCGATAGTGTCAGCTGCGGAGTGATCTGCGCATCCGGCTCCACCTTTGCCATGAACAGCCACCAGTTCATGTTCGGCAGCTTTTGATACCAGGCATGGCGGACACCACCCGATTCGTATTGCAGGCTGCCGTTTTCGGTTTCCAGCGCCTGTGAGACGCCTTCCAGCAGAGATGGGCCACCCTGACTCAACGCATTCATGAAAATGAAGTCGCTATCACGGTCCAGCATGGTGTTGCCTTCGGCATCGACGACAAACCAGGTGTAATCGGACGGTAGCGCAAAAGTCTGGTTCAGTGCGGTGTGCAGGTCATCCAAGTAGATCGAGGCACCGATGGCGCCTGTCACCTTGCCATCGACCTTTACCGGGGCGGCCACCAGCGCCGACTTCTTGCCGGAGGAGCGGCTGTAGATGGGGAAGCCCTTGACCGGCTTGCCGGCGAACAGGCCTTGAAAATAGCCACGGTCACTCAGATTGAGGTTGGTGTAATCCAGCGCCAGTGAATAGTAGTTGCCGTCCGGTAGCACATAGAAATAGGTGCCGGGGCGGGCAGCTTCCAGTTTTGCCAGATGCTCTTTGATGCTGGCCCAATCGCCGGATTGTGCTGCCGGTGTGGCGGCGACCTGTTCGAGTTCGGTCAGGGCATCGGCAAACAAATCATCCAGATAGCGGCTGTGCGCATCGAGTGAGGCTTCAGGCGCGCTGGCGGCAGTCGGTTCGCTTTGTGCTGCATCTTCCTGGCTACAGGCGAACAGGAAAAGTGCAAAAACAATGAGCATTAATCTATTTATTTTCAATAACATGAAATACTTTCTTGATAAATTGATTAAATTGATGATTTATTGCGTTTTCAGCAATTCTTCCAGTTCGGCCTCCGGCAAATAACTTTTGTAGATGCGTTCGAAACTGCCGTCCTGTTTCATTTCATTGAGTTTGTCTTGCCACGCTTTCACGACTTCCGGTGGCGTGTCTCTGGAAAACGCGATGTAGAAATCGGTCTGGCTGACGGTCAGCACCGGTTCCAGGTCGGCCAGGCTGTATCCGGCTTCTGCCGCGATCTCGGGGATGGTGATGTCGGTGAAGACGGACAGCTGCACTTCACCGTTCATCAGCTGGCGCACGTTTTCGGTCGGCTCCTTGGAACTGATCAGGTTGCCGAAGCCCTCGCGCTTCAAGTGCTGCTCGGTAAACCAGTCGGTAGTGGTGGCAATGGCTGGTAACGCTTTTGCCTCGTCCAGACTGCCGACCTTGATATTGGCGCCTTTTCTGGCGTACAGAATGGAGTGGTTCTGACCCACCGGCCCCACCCATTGGAACTGCTCTTCACGTTCCGGCGTGCGTTCCGCGCTGAACAGCACCACATTCGGATGCAATAACGCCATGTTGTAGGCGTTCTTCCATGAGGTCAGGCGGACGTTGTCAGCATAATCCAGGCGAGAAGCGATCTCGCGCACCATGTCGGTGACGAAACCTGCAGGCCGGCCTTGATGCAGAAAGGTGATGGGCGGGTATTCCTCGGTCATCATCTGCAGAATGCCCGGCGCGATCTGTAGCGGCAGCCATTTCTCGTAGATGGCGTCAAAACTGCCGTCGCGCTTCATGCCATCCAGCGCCTGCTGCCATTTCGCTACCAGTTTCGGCGGCGTGGACGGAGAGAAAGCGATATAGCCGAGGTCGGTAGAGACGGTAAAAGCGATCTCCAGTTGCGACATGTCCGCGCCAACCTTGCGTAGCAGGGCGGGTAACACCGTATTGTTGCTGACGAACAGCTGCGCCTCGCCGTCCAACAGCTTGCGGACAGCGGCCTCCTCATTAGGCTGGCTATCGAGGTTGCTGAAGCCTTCCTTCTTCAAGACCTGCTCGCTGTAGTAATCCGTCACCGTGGCGATTTTTCCGGCGCTTTTTGCCTCGTCCAGCGTGCGAATCTGCAGCCCGGAACCCTTGAGCGCATAGAGGCTGGTATCCATCATGTTGAGCGGCCCCACCCATTGCAGCTGTGTCTTGCGCTCAGGTGTCATCATCGTTGAGAAAAGCGCCGTATTGCCTTCTTTTAACACCTGTTGATAAGCCTGATCCCACGGCATGATGTGCATATCCACCTTGCTGCCGGTGCGTTCAATCAGTGCCTCGACCACTTCGACAGCCTGGCCCTGGATTTTGCCATCTGCGGCAAAGTTGAGTGGTGGGGATTCCTCTGTGAGTATGGTCAGCCGCGGGTTGGTTGGGCTGTCGCAGCCAGCAAGCATCAACAGCAGCAGGCAAATGATGGCAGGTTTTTTCATGTGTTTGTCCTGTCGGGTTCTATCTGGTTATACAAATCAATAGGGTACGCGGTCTTCCTTCGCCAGCCAGGCATCGAAAGGGGCGGAGAATTCGGGGATGGGCAGGTGCTGGAAGCGCCCGGTCGGCAGATTTACAGGTAGCGGCTGGCCGTAAAGCGCAATGGCGATGGCGGTGTCATCGAA
>JAEWTK010000077.1 GCA_023459535.1 Pseudomonadota bacterium | reverse complement strand
GAACTATGTGGGTAATCAAGCTTGGTGGCAGCCTTCTGGGTTCGCCCGAATTGCATGGCTGGCTGGATGTGTTGGCGCGACATGGTGATGGCAGGATCGTCATTGTGCCGGGAGGCGGCATACTGGCTGATGCGGTTTATGAATCGCAGTTGATGAGTGGTATCAGCGATCTGGTTGCACACAAGATGGCGGTGATGGCCATGGATCAGTATGGCATCCTGCTTGCCGGACTGAATGACGATCTGGTAACTGCTGCAAGCGACTTGGAGATCGCCGAGCGTGGTTGGCAGCACAAAGCGGTGGTCTGGTTGCCGAGCAGCATGGTGATTGCTGATGAAAGCATTCCTACAACTTGGGAAATCACATCAGACAGCCTGGCTGCCTGGCTGGCGCACAAGCTTAATGCCGACCAGCTAATACTTGTGAAATCGGAACGACCGCAACTGGAGCAGATCTCATTGGAAAGGCTGACCAAGGAAGGTTTTGTCGATGAGCACTTCGGTGACTACATTGTCGGTCAGGATTTTTCGACCTGGGTAATGGGCAAGGCCGACTTTACAGTATTCAGTGAAGGTCTTTCGGATGAGAAGCTACTGGCGACCGCCTTGCCGGTACGCTGTTCCTGGAATTGACGGGATATCGAGGAGTTGATCATGACAGAAACCAGCAAAGACAAGGTTTATAGTGAAGCTGAAGTCAAGGCTCGGCTGGCAGCTGAATTGCCGCACTGGTATTTTGAGGATGGCTGGATACGTCGCAAATTCAAGACTGGCAGCTGGAAAGGCACGCTGATGGTGGTCAATACGGTCGGGCATCTGGCTGAAGCTGCCTGGCATCATCCGGACCTGACGGTTTCCTATGCCTTTGTTATCGTCAAGTTGTGCACGCACAGCGCCAAGGGTATTACCGACAAGGATTTCGAGCTGGCCCGCAAGATTGAAGAGGTGATTCAATGGCAGCCGGGTAAGGAGGGCGGTTCACTTGAAGGGACGCCCAATGACGACCAGCGCTTCAAGTATATCAAGTACGACGACATCTGAGTAGGGGCTTCAGCCCCGTACCGAAGCTGGGTGTGCCCCTTGCGGGTACGACACACCTGCGTGAGCGGCTATCAGCTGTACAAGCGGCTTCCTGCCTAGGCTATTGATTGGTCTTCCTGCTTTTCAAACCTGCCAAAGTGCAGCATGACGGTCGGCAATATCAGCAGGTTCAGGATTGTTGAGGTCACCAAGCCGCCAACAATGATGGTCGCCATCGGACCCTCGATTTCTCGCCCGGGCTGACCGCTGCCGGCAGCCAGTGGCAGCAGGCCAAGTGCGGTCACCAGCGCGGTCATCAGAATCGATGGCAGGCGTTCTGATGCGCCGCGAATCGCCGTCTCCAGACCCCAGACACAACCTTCGTAATCCACCAGATGCTGGAAGTGCGACACTAGCATGATGGAGTTGCGCAGGGTGATGCCGAACAGGGTCACAAAGCCGACCAGCGAGCCGAGCGAGATCCAGCCGCCGGTGAACATGACGGCCAGTATCCCGCCAATCAGTGCGAAGGGCAGGTTGAGGAAGGTCAGCATCAGGTTGCGCAGACGGCCGAAGGCGATATAGAGCATGAGGAAGATGCCGATGATGGCCAGCATGGCGTGGATCATCAGATCCTGCCGCGCCTGTGCCTGTTCTTCGGCCTGACCGGTGAAAGTAAGGTAGTTGCCTGGGGTGATGTTCACCTCTTTGGCGATACGCTCCTTGACTTCCGCCACGTAGCGTTCCACATCACGTCCACTGACATTGGCGGTCACGGTCTGTATGCGTTTGGCGCCGGCGTGCAGGATCTTCGATCTGCCATTTTCCTGTGATATGTCGGCAATATCACTGAGCTGCAGTATCTTGCCTTCGTTGGTGATGATCGGCAGCTTGCCGACTTCCGTAACACTGTTTCTGGCTTCTGGTGCCATCACTACACTGATGCCGATCACGCGGTTGCCCTGATAGACTTGCGAAACCGGCACACTCTCATAAGCGGTACGCACGGTGTCCAGCACGTCGAGCGGCTGCAGGCCCCAGGCGGCCATGCGTTCCGGACGTAGCCGCACGACCAGTTGCGGCGTGCCGGGCGGGGACTGTACGACGATATCGGTGCCACCATCAGTGCCGGCCAGTATGCCGGCTATCGCCTGCGCGTCACGGTCCAGTGCATCCAGATCCTGGCCGTAGATGTTGACGACGACAGAGGCGGCATAACCTGAAATGGTCTCTTCGATACGTTCGGTCAGGAAGGTGTTAATGGCGAAGTTGGTGCCGACGAAGCCGGCCTCTGCGACACCGTCACCATCCATATCCACCTCTTCGCCAGAGATTGCCTCGCGAATTTCTTCGAGGATGCGTCTCTGCTCATCGCCGGACAGCATGCCGATCTCGATCTCGAATTCGCTGTAATGCGTGCCGAAGGTATCAGCGCCATTCTGCGCACGACCTACCCACTGGGCCACCGATTTCACGCCGTCGATCTCTTTCAGAACCTCATACACTTCTTTACCCAGACGCAATGATTCCTGCTCGGATGTGCCCGGTACAGCGGTCATATGCATGATGTAATGGCCTTCATGCAGGCCTGGAATGAACTGGCTCTTGAATAATGGCAATATGCCGATGCCGAGGCTGATCAACAGCAATGAGACGCCCAGAATCACCTTGTAGTGCGTTTCTATCCGGTGCAGCAGCTTGACGTAGCCCGACTTGATGCTGCGAATGACGGGTGGATCGCCCTCGTCGAGTCGGGCTTTGCCCAGCATCAGATAGCACATGGCCGGAGTCACGGTCAGGGCGACTACTAGTGAAGCGAGGATGGCGGCGATATAGGCGATGCCGAGCGGCGCGAACAGCTTGCCGCCGACGCCGCCCAGGGTCAGCAAGGGTACGAACACCAAGGCGACGATAAAGGTGGCATAGACCACGGATTTGCGCACTTCCATGGATGCGTCATAGACGATGCGGTAAGCAGGCAAGGGCTGGTCTGACAGGCGGTTCTCGCGCAGGCGCCGGAAGATGTTTTCAGCATCGATGATGGCGTCATCGACCACCTCGCCGAGAGCGATGGCGAGGCCGCCCAGCACCATGATATTGATGCCCATGCCGAATTCGTACAGCACAATGATGGCCGTCAACAGTGAGAGCGGGATGGCTGTGGCGGAAATGAACGCGGTGCGTACATTGAACAGAAACAGGAAGAGCACCGCGATGACCAGCACTGAGCCGATCAGAATGTCCGTACGTACGCCTTCGATTGCGGTGTCGATGAAGTTGTCCGGCCGAAACAGGCCCTTGTGCAGTTCCACGCCCTCAGTCTGCAGCGCCGGACGGATTTCTCGCAACGCCTTCTCAATAGCGCCAGTCACTGCGTGCGTATTGGCACCAAGTTGACCTTGGACTGACAGATAGATACCGGTAACACCATTGATGGCAGCAGCGCTGATCGATGGCGCGGCGCCTTCAACGACCTGACCGATATCGGCCAGCCGGATGGTTTGGCCACCGCGATGCAGCAAGGTGGTCTGCCCCAGCACTTGTGGATTGAGCGCCTGACCTTCTGTGT
>JAEWTK010000076.1 GCA_023459535.1 Pseudomonadota bacterium | reverse complement strand
GTGCGATTGATACTTTCAGTCACGCGATGCGACAGGCGAACAATACCGGCATGGTGCTGGAGTTCGGTGTCCGCTTCGGCAATTCAATCCGCATGCTGGCGAAGATTGCTCAGCAGCCGGTTCATGGATTTGACAGTTTCGAAGGCTTGCCTGATGTCTGGCATCATGAGCCCAAGGGGAGTTATACGACCAAGGGTGTCATGCCGGTTGTGCCAGAGAATGTGACCCTGCACAAGGGCTGGTTTGATCAGACGTTGCCCGAATTTTTGAAGCAAAACGCGGAAGCGGTACGCTTCATTAACATCGATTGCGATATCTACAGTTCGACCAATACCGTGCTGGATTTTCTGGCACCACGTATTCGCCCGGGAAGCGTGTTGGTCTTTGACGAATATATCGGCAACCAACATTGGCGCGAGGATGAGTTCAAGGCGTTTCAGGAAGCAGTGGCGCGATATGGTTGGAGTTATGAATACTTATGTTTTAGCTTTTTCACCAAGCAGGTCGCTGTGAAAATCACCCGAGTTTAAAAGGCTTTCTAGAACAATAGGTAAAAGCTATGTTTCAGCCTTGTTGCATTTTTCTCTGTGCCCTCTGTGGCTAATTGTCTTCAAGGCTATCCGTCTATACCCAGTTCCTGAATCTTTCTGGTCAGGGTATTGCGACCGATGCCAAGTTGGTGCGCGGCCTCGATGCGTCTTCCGCCAGTGTGCTGCAAGGCCTTGGTGATGAGGATGCGCTCGAAATCCTTGGCACGGTTGTCGAGGATCTCCTGTTCGCCGCGATTCAAGGCGTCGATGACATCCAGCGCCAATGCCTCGCGCCAGTTGCTGGTAGTTTGCGGCTTTGCAGAGTCTTCCTTCAATTCGGGTGGCAGATCGGCCACGTCGATATTCTGTCCCGGTGCCATGACGGTGAGCCAGTGGCAGATATTCTCCAGTTGGCGGACGTTGCCGCTCCAGTTCATGTTGGTGAGGTAAGTCAGCGTCGCGGCGGATGGAATCTTGGTATCTACGCCCAGTTCGCGCGCACTTTGCTGCAGGAAGTGTTTGACCAGCAGCGGGATATCTTCGCGACGCTCGCGCAGTGGCGGAAGGCGGAGGCGTATCACATTGAGGCGGTGGAACAAGTCTTCACGGAACAGCCCCAGTTTCACGCGTTCTTCAAGGTCCTGGTGAGTGGCGGCAATGATGCGTACATTGACCTTGACCGGCTGGTGTCCGCCGACCCGGTAGAACTGGCCGTCGCACAACACACGCAGTAATCGTGTCTGCAAGTCGGAAGGCATGTCGCCGATTTCATCAAGAAACAAAGTGCCGCCATCGGCCTGCTCGAAACGTCCCCGTCTTGCAGCCTGGGCACCGGTAAATGCTCCGCGTTCGTGACCAAATAGTTCGGATTCCAGCAGATCCTTGGGGATGGCAGCAGTATTGATGGCGATAAAGGGTTTTTCGGCGCGCGGGCTGTGGCGGTGCAGTGCGCTGGCGACCAGTTCCTTGCCGGTGCCGGATTCGCCGTTGATCAGTACCGTGGCATGCGAGCGGCTGAGACGGCCAATGGCACGGAATACTTCCTGCATGGCGGGAGCCTGACCAATGATCTCCGGCGATTCCTCGAGCGTCACGACCTCGGTTGCCTGCCGCATGCTCTCTTCGACAGCGCGGCGGATGATCTCGATCGCCTGATCGACATCGAACGGCTTGGCCAGGTATTCAAAGGCCCCACCCTGGAAGGCGGCAACGGCGCTTTCCAGATCCGAGTAAGCGGTCATGATGATGACCGGAACATCGGGCAGGCGCTGTCTGATCTCCTGCAGGAAATCCAGGCCGGAGCCGTTGGGCATGCGGATGTCGCTGACTACTACCTGCGGTTCCTCGCGGTTCAAGGCATTGAGTGCTTCCGGTACGGAAGAGAAAGTCCTGAACTCCATGTCCGTACGCGCCAGTGCTTTTTCGAACACCCAGCGTATCGATTTATCGTCGTCAATTATCCAGATCGGTTTCATATGATTCATTCCTGATGCGTATTTATTGCCGTGGTACTGAGCCGTTCATGGCAGAGCTCTCTATTGGGAGCAGGATGGTAAAACAGGTGTGACCGGGGCTGCTTTCGCATTCGATCATGCCGTGATGTTGGGTAATGAATGTTTGGGCTAGTGTCAGGCCCAAGCCGGAGCCACCTTCGGTGCCGGAGACCAGCGGGAAGAAAATGCGGTCGCGAATCTCCGGTGGGATACCGGGGCCGTTGTCGATAATCTGCAGCTTGATGGCGACGCGATAGCGTTTTCTCGCCAGCGTGACTTGACGCTCGGCGCGCGTGCGCAGGATGATTTCGGACGGTGCGCCGGTATCATTGGGATGTATTTGCATGGCCTGCGCCGCGTTTCTGGCGATGTTGAGCACGGCCTGTATCAGCTTCTCGCGGTCACCAATCAGTTCCGGCAGGCTGATGTCGTAATCACGCTTGATGATGATACCTTTGGGCGATTCGGCCAATAAAAGGCTGCGTACGCGTTCCAGCACTTCATGGATGTTGGTTGGTTCGTATTTGGGCACGCGGTGCGGTACCAGCAGGCGATCCATCAGGGATTGCAGGCGGTCGGCTTCCTTGATGATAACCTGGGTATATTCACGCAGACTGACCTGCGGCAATTCATGCTCAAGCAGTTGTGCTGCGCCACGCAGACCGCCGAGCGGGTTACGAATTTCGTGCGCCAGATTGCGCAGAAGCTCGGCATTGGCCTGTTGCTGAATCAGCATGCGTTCCTCACGGGCGATACGCAGTTGCTGATCCATCTGTTGAAACTCAAGGACCAGGCATGCTGGCGCCAGTTCTACCGGAGTTACGGTGCAGGTCACGGCCAGAGAATTTTGCCGCAAGGTGGTAATGACAAATTCATGCTCGCGGAACGGGCTGTGGTTCTTGATGGCATGTTCCAGTGCGCCATGCAGGATTTCACAATCCGGGAATACCTGCGAGATGTTGAGCCCGCGTATCTGTTTTGCACTCAGGGCAAAGACAACTTCGGCCCCTGGGTTGGCATAAACGACATCCCGCTTTTTATCGAGCAGGATGACGGCAGTGGCTAAATGTTCCAGTCCGGCGAATGATGATGGGGTGGTTTGATCCATGGCAGCTTAGGCTAAGCAAAAGCCAGGCCACAGTGGGTTGGTATGGAGAAAATTTTAATTGAGCGCGTCCAGCTCTTTTTGCAGCAATTGGATGTTCTTCTCATGGGTGTCCACATTGGCTTGCAACTGCTTCATCTTCTCTTCGAACTTGGCGACATTGCGGTAGGTCTTGCCGTTGGCGCCCTTGTATACCTCGGGTTTGGCGGCACCTTCTTCATAGGCTTTCTTTGCTTCTTCCAGCGCTTTTTTTTCTGCTTCAAGCTCTGCCTGAAGGATCTGTTTGCGAGTGTTGTCGCGCTGGTTTTGCGTTTGTTTGTCTACGCGGGGGAAACTGGAGGGCGTGGGGGTTTTGACTTCGCGATTGGACGCGGATGCACCATTAGTGGGCGGCGGATCGATATCGAGTTTCTTTGCCCCTTTAACGGGCATGTTGGTATAGGTGACACGGCCATTCTCATCAATGACTTTGTAGATTTCCGCCATTGCAGTTGGCGTCAGTGCCAGCAAAGCACAGCCAAGTGCAAGTAATGAAAGTGATTTTTTCATGTGATGTGATTCCATAAGACGGAGTGTAGTGGAGACATGCTACTAAGGCAACGAGTAGAAAGGGTGCTGCGTTGACCCTCCGCTTTATTCAGTGAATGACAGACATAAAAAACGGCAGCCCAGGCTACCGTTTTTGACGGACGATTGATAAAGGACCATCCGGATTCTTGCTGCAATAGCTTAGCAGCTGTAGTACATGCCAAACTCGACCGGGTGAGGGGTCATGCGCAGCTTGTTGACTTCTTCCATCTTCAGCTCGATGTAGCTGTTGATCCAGTCTTCAGAGAAGACGCCGCCACGGGTCAGGAATTCGCGATCCTTATCCAGGGCTTCCAGTGCCTGCTCGAGTGAGGAGCAGACAGTTGGGATCTGAGCATCTTCTTCAGGAGGCAGATGGTAAAGGTCCTTGGTTGCTGGCTCGCCTGGATGGATCTTGTTTTGCACGCCATCCAGACCAGCCATCAGCAGGGCGCTGAATGCCAGGTATGGGTTGGCCGTAGGATCCGGGAAGCGGGCTTCAACACGGCGCGCCTTGTCGCCATGGACGAACGGGATGCGAATCGCAGCGGAACGGTTCTTGGCAGAATAGGCCAGTTTTACCGGTGCCTCAAAGTGTGGTACCAAGCGCTTGTAGGAGTTGGTAGCCGGATTGGTGATGGCGTTCAGTGCACGGGCATGTTTAATGATGCCGCCGATGTAATACAGTGCGAACTCGCTCAGGCCGGCGTAACCGTTACCTGCGAACAGGTTCTTGCCGTCTTTCCATATGGATTGGTGGACGTGCATACCGGAGCCGTTGTCGCCGAAGAATGGCTTGGGCATGAAGGTCGCAGTCTTGCCGTAGGCGTGCGCTGTATTCAGGACGACGTATTTCAGTACCTGAGTCCAGTCGGCGCGGCGGGTAAGCGTGTTGAACTTGGTGCCGATTTCACATTGACCGGCAGTCGCCACTTCGTGGTGATGGACTTCGACCGGGATGCCCATTTCTTCCAGTGCGACGCACATGGCGGAGCGGACGTCCTGCAGTGAATCGACTGGAGGCACCGGGAAATAACCGCCTTTTACGCCAGGACGGTGACCGGTGTTGCCGCCTTCAAAGTTGTCGCCGGATGCCCAAGCGCCTTCTTCCGAGGTGATCTTGACTGAACAGCCTTGCATGCCGGCGCTCCATTGGATGGAGTCGAAAATGAAGAATTCAGGTTCAGGGCCAAAGTAGGCAGTATCACCGAGGCCGCTGGATTTCAGATAGGCTTCGGCACGTTTTGCCAGACTGCGTGGGCAGCGGTCATAACCCTTGCCGTCTGTCGGGTCGACAACATCACAGGTCAGGATCAGGGTTGGCTCGTCCATGAATGGATCGATATTGGCGGTGTCTGGATCCGGCATCAGTTGCATGTCGGATGCCTGGATGCCTTTCCAGCCGGAAATGGAAGAGCCGTCAAAAGCGTGGCCTTCGGTGAACTTGTCTTCATTGAAGGCTGAAATCGGCACAGTAACGTGTTGTTCCTTGCCCTTGGTATCGGTAAAACGAAAATCGACGAATTTGATGTCATTTTCCTTTACCATTTTCATTACATCAGCGACCGCCATTTGATTCTCCTAAAACAATTGATAAGGATGATTAAAATCTGGGATGAAACTATTTTTTAGATTTTGTAACTAGCAGGAAATGTGCCATCGCTTAAATTACATATTCTCATTTTCACACATAAGGTTATAAATGAGAACAGCCGAATGTTGATAGATATTGGTGCACGAAGCTGACGCTTTGCACCAATTTGGTGCCACCATCGGCAAGTGAAGAAAACGGCTATAATTTGATGCAGTTGCCGGATAGATGGCAGCCCGGATGACGGGCATTTTGAATGGAAAATATAGAGGAGTCGGTCATGGAGTCACTCAATAAAATCTTGCAACATGCGAGGCAGCGTGCGGTAGAGCGCGGCTTGCCCTACGCCGGCGCCCTGACCCCTGATGAAGCGCAACAGGTGCTGCAGCTGGCGCCGAGCGCCAAGCTGGTGGATGTGCGTAGCCGGGCCGAACTCGATCTGGTCGGCAGCATCCCTGATGCGACCCATATCGAGTGGGCTTACTATCCTGACTGGGTGCCGAATCCGGACTTTTTGAACCAGTTGAGGATGCAGATCGATCAGGAAGCGCTGGTGATGTTCATCTGCCGCACCGGAGGCCGTTCCAATCACGCGGCGACAGCCGCTGCTGCTGCCGGTTATGCCGAAGCCTTTAATGTACTGGAAGGTTTCGAAGGCGAGGCAGAGGCCGCTAGCGGTCAACGCGGCAAGATCAATGGCTGGAAAGCAGCGAACCTGCCGTGGACACATGGCTGATTCGATGCGCGCGCGATACCTTTCTGCAGGAAAGCCGGCCGCATGACGGACCGTTATGCAGTCATCGGACATCCGGTCGAGCACAGCAAATCTCCGCAGATTCACGCGGCATTCGCCAGGCAGACGGCGCAGGACATCCGCTATGAAAAGATTCTGGCGCCGCTCGACGGTTTCGCGCAGACGGTCGCCGCCATGCGTACAGCCGGTTTCAAGGGTGCCAACGTGACGGTGCCGTTCAAACTGGAGGCGTTTCAATTGGCAGACCGCTTGACCGAGCGTGCGAACGATGCCGGTGCAGTCAATACCTTGCTGTTCAATGACGAAGGCGTGGTCGGTGACAACACCGATGGCGTCGGTCTGGTGCGCGATATTCAGCAAAATCTTGCGGTCGCCATTCAGGGCAAGCGTGTGCTGCTGATCGGTGCCGGTGGCGCGGCGGAAGGGGTGTTGCATCCTGTACTTGAACAGCATCCCGGCCTCTTGATTATCAGTAACCGGACGCTGGACAAGGCGCTGATCATGGTCAAGAAGATCGAGGAACGGGGTGATTTCCGTTTTGTATCGGTGCAGGCACAAGCGTTTGAAGATTTGCAGGGACAGGCTTTCGACATTGTCATCAATGCGACATCAGCAGGGTTGAGCGACAGTGAACTGCCCTTGCCCCCAGGTGTTTTTGCGCCGGGCGCACTGGCTTACGACATGATGTACGGGCGCG
>JAEWTK010000075.1 GCA_023459535.1 Pseudomonadota bacterium | reverse complement strand
TGTCTGTGCCGATCCGGGCAATATGCCGCTTTCCAATAATCAGGGTGAAGGTTTCCAGAACAAGATCGCCGATTTGATCGCCAAGTCCATGGGGACGCATGCCACTTACTTTTATCGCCCATATCTTAATCGCGGCTTGACCCGTCAGACTTTTGACAACAACGAGTGCGATATCCTGATGGACATGTCGGCGGATGACAAACGCATGATGACAACCATGCCTGTCTACCGCAGTACCTTTGTACTGGCTTATCGCAATGATCGCGGCCTCGATATCAAAAGCCTCGATGATCCAAAACTGCTGAATGATATGAAGGTCGGTGTTTTCCAGCACTCCGCTATACGCACGGTGTTGCAGGAGCATGGTATTAAACGCGAAAACACTATTGTGAAAACCATCGCGCACGATGCAGACCTTTTGCCGGAAAGACAGCCGCATGTGCAAGTACGTGACGTAGTGGATGGCAAGCTTGATGCAGCGGCCATCTGGGGACCGATGGCCGGCTGGTATGTCAGCATGAAGAATGCGCCACTGACGATCAAGCCGTTGAATACGCTGGAAGACAACATGCCGCTAGAGTTCGAGCTAGGCATCGGCATGAAGAAAAACTCGCACGCGCTCAAGGCTCGTATCGAGAAAGTCATGCTGGAAAACAAGGATCAGATCCGCAAGATCCTGGACGATTATGGTGTTCCGCTGGTGCAGTGTGATCATTGTGTGGTGTCTGGTGATCTGCCCAGCCATGGCACCTACCAGGCGCATGTCAGACGCTCGTTAAACACTATCAAGGCCAAAATGACCCCGCAGGATGAGATTCCGGCGTTGATCAATGCCGCCGTCAAATCCGGTTCATCGCTCGACCAGGAATTGATCAACGCCACCGTGCAAGGTGATACCAACCGTATCGAATATCTACTCAAGCATGGAGCCGATATCAATGCAAAGGATGTCGAAGGCATGACTTCGCTGATGCATGCAGTTAAAACCACCGATCTGACACTAATCAACGGGCTGCTTGAATACGGGTCAGACCCGAACCTGCAGGACAACGATGGATGGACCGCATCCATGCATGCTGTACGACAGAACGATGGCAAGGTCATGCGTCTGCTAGCCAAGTTCCAGGCCAATTTTGACCTGCTCAACTATCAGGGCTTCAGTGCGCTGGGTCTGGCCGTGCAGGATAACCGTTCCAATGTGGCAGTCGCCATGCTGGATCGTGGCGCCAAGGCTTCGGTCGTCATGGGGGATTCAGGCTATACGCCGCTGATCATCGCGGCAAAAGTCGGCAACAAGGTGATGGCACAAACGCTATTGCAATATGGCGCCAAGCCTAATGAGCAGAACGCAGGCGGATTCACTGCGCTCATGTTGGCTGCCGCCCGTAACGATGTGGACATGGTGCATTAACTGGCCAAGGCAGGAGCAGATGCCGGCATCAAGAGCGTCGGCGGTAAAACCGCGCTGATGATTGCACAGGAAGAGAATGCCAAAGAGGCTGTGGCTGTGCTGTCGTCCTATTTGAATGCGAAATCCTGAGGACTTCCATCCTGGGCTGCCAATTTGGGCAGCCTCTTCAATCAACGTTGAGTTACTCCCCGAGTTTTTTAATCTGAAAGGCAAAATAATGATCGTTCGTCGTGTCTCTGTTTTTTCTTCAACCCTGGCCCTGTTACTGGCAATTGTCGGGCCTGGCTGTGCTTCGGCTGATCTGGGTGCTGTAGATGCTACAGCAAGTACTCCGGTCGCGGCAGAAGCGCCGCAAATGGAGGACGGCTTCCCCGTCCCTCAGCAGAAAGCAAAACCTGCCGCCGGCGCCCCGACCGAACCAGTCATGGGGGGTAGCATGACGCCACTGGAGCGGGTTGCTTCCACCCCCAAGGGCGAGTTGAAGAATCCCTACGTCGACGCCAATGACAAGGTGTTGGAACTGGGTCGCAAGAAGTTTCTGTCGGCAAGCTGCAATGGCTGCCATGGCGGCACTGGCGGCGGTGGTATGTGCCCGCCGCTTTCAAACGAGGTATGGGTCTACGGCAGTGACGACGATACCTTGTACCGCTTGATTGCCTTGGGCAGCGACGAATTTACCAAGCAAACCGGCGTTTCCCGCAAGGGTCGTGAAAACGTGGTCGGTCCGATGCCTGGCCATGGCGCCATCGTGAAGACCGATGATGACATGTGGAAGATCATCACCTTTATCCGTTCCGTTTATCGTGGCGATTCGTCCAAAAAGACATGGTAATTATTCAAGGCTTGTTCTGAGAATCAGGCAGCCGCAACTGTTTGTTTGCGGCGATTGCCTGATGTCTTTTCGGGGTAGGCTAAATCAATATCTAGAAGGCTGAATTAGCTTGGTAAAACATCAACACGGGCTTCAGGAATTCCGCGGAGTGATTGCTGCAGTTGCATTACTGCTGGTTTCAACAACAGTAATAGCGGGACCCTATGCTTATATTACCAATCAGGGTGCAGATACGGTTTCCGTTATCGACCTGGCGGATGATGGCGTGATTGCTGATATCGCTGTAGGCAAAGGCCCGGTCGGCATTGCCATCGACCCTGTTCAGCAGCGTGTCTACGTCTCAAATGTTGATGGACGCTCGGTCTCGGTCATTGATATGCAGAGCCATCGGGTGATACATGAGATCAGCCTGCAAATTGCGCCGGTCGGCCTGGCATTGAGCAAGACTGGCGGCCTGTTGTTCGTCGCAGACTGGTTTCATGATCGCATACTGTTGATTGATACGGAAAGCTATCAGCAGACCGGTGAGATCGAGATAGGAGAGGCGCCCTCCGGCATGGAGGTCAGCCGCGAGGGTGCAACTTTGTATGTGGCCAATCGTGACAGCGATGATGTGGGTGTGATTGATATTCGCAGCCGTAAGCTGATATCAAAAATCCCGGTCGGCAAACACCCATTCGGCATGGCCTTGAGTGGTGACGGCAGGAATCTGTTCGTGGTTAATGTCGAGAGTAATTCGGTCTCTGTTATTGATACGCACCGAGACCTGGTGGTTGTGACCATCCCGGTCGGGAATCATCCATATTGTGTGACTGTAAGCCCTGATGGGCGTTTTGCCTACGTGAGCAATACCGGCGAAGACACGGTCTCGGTGATGGAT
>JAEWTK010000074.1 GCA_023459535.1 Pseudomonadota bacterium | reverse complement strand
CGCCACCCCGATTTCGTCCCACTGGTTCTGGGGGCCATTGAAACGCTGCTGGCCCGCCTATACGGAAGTCGGCGTGGCATCCCTGTTCGCGAACCTGTTGGCGGTTTCCATTGCCCTGTTCGCACTGCAAGTTTACGACCGCGTAGTACCCAACCGCGCCTTCGATACGCTATGGGTGCTGGCCATCGGCGTCCTCATCGCCATCCTGCTGGAATTCATGCTGCGTTCCGTTCGCGCGCATTTGCTGGATGTCGCCGGCAAGCGTCTCGACCTGCAACTATCCTCGACGCTTTTTTCCCAGGTGATGCAGATGCGTCTGCGAGCCAGGCCGGAATCCACCGGTGCCTTCAGTAGCAAAGTGCGGGAGTTCGAAACAGTGCGGGAGTTCTTTACATCGGCAACCGCCGGCGTCATCAGCGACGTCCCCTTCATCTTCCTGTTTCTGGCGCTGATTTACTATATCGGCGGGCCGACCGTCTATGTGCCCATCGCCGCCATCGCCCTCATGCTGCTGCCAAGCCTGTTACTACAAGGACACCTCGCTCGGCTGTCGCGCGCCAACATGCAGGAACAGGCCATCAAGAGCGGTCTGCTGCAGGAAGTCGTCGACAACCTCGAAACGGTCAAGGCCACACGCGCAGAAGGCCGCAATCAGCGCATGTGGGAACAGCTCTCGGCGCAACTGTCCGAAGACGCCATCAAGGTACGTAAACTCTCCGCCCTGCTCAGTCATGGCGCAGGCATGATGCAACAACTGGCGTATGTCGGCGTGGTGATCGTCGGTGTCTACCAGATCAGCCTCGGCGAGCTGACTATAGGCGGACTGATCGCCTGTACCATCCTGACTTCGCGTGCAGTCGCTCCAGTCAATCAGATGACCGGCATTCTGGTGCGCTGGCAGCATGTCAAAGTCGCACTGGAAGGCCTGGAAGGCCTGATGAATACCCCGGTGGAACGTCCGCAAGGCCGCAAGTTCGCGCGCAAGTCGGCGCTGGAAGGACATTATCTGCTGGAGGATATCGAATTCCGTTATCACGAAGAGTCGCCATTAGCTCTGCAGATTCAACATATGGAAATCAAAGCGGGTGAACGCGTCATCCTGCTTGGCGGCAATGGTTCGGGCAAATCAACCCTGTTGCGCTTGCTGTCCGGACTCGATGACCCCGCTGGCGGCCGACTGCTACTGGATAATGTCGGCATCGGTCAGATCGACCCCGCAGATCGCCGGCAATCCATCGGCTATCTGCCTCAGGACATTGCGCTGTTCTATGGCACGCTGCGTGACAATCTCAACCTCGATGGCGCCGCTTACGATGATCAGGAGCTATTCGACGTGCTGGATGCCGTTGGCTTGGGCAGAGCCGTGCGCATGCATCCCCTCGGGCTCGACATGCCGATCGCCAGCAGTACCAGCGTGTCCGGTGGCCAACGTCAGGCAATCGGCCTCGCCCGGCTGCTGCTACAGGACCCGCGTATCGTCCTGATGGATGAGCCGACTGCTTCCATGGACCAGAACAGCGAACAGCATGTCATCCAGCACCTCCAGCAATGGCTGGCCGGCCGGACACTACTGATTTCCACTCACAAACGTGCACTGCTGGCGCTGGGCCAACGGGGCATCGTGCTGCAGGACGGCCGGATGGCCATGGATGGGCCGCTTGGTGAACTGGTGGTCGGCAACCAAGTGGAAGCGCGGGAGGCCAAGCATGTTTAATCGCGAAGGACGGAATGAAAAAAGGCTATTGCGCGCCCTTGGCGACGCAGAGCAAAGCATGACACACCCTTTCATCCGGCCCGGATTGTGGCTGTCCGCATTCAGCATTGCCGCCTTCATCCTCTGGGCGCAATGGGCGGAGATCGAGGAGATCACCCGGGGTGAGGGACGCGTGGTGCCCTTCAGTCGCGTCCAGAAAATACAGAGTCTGGAAGGCGGTATCATTGAGGAGCTACTGGTCAAGGAAGGTGACCAAGTCAGCATCGGTCAGGCCGTGGCACGGCTCGACCACACCCGCTTCTATTCCTCCTTCATGGAAGGTCAAACCCAAGCCGGATCCCTGCGTGCATCGATTGCTCGGCTGCAGGCGGAAGTAAAAGGTGCAAACAAGATCACCTTTCCCGCCGAAGTCGAGGACGACAGCCACGATGCCGTCACCGAACGGGCGCTGTTTCAAGCCAGGCGTGACAAGAAGCGCGAAGCGCTGGCCGCCCTGGAGGAGGAAATCAGTATGGCCCAACAGCGTTTGGCCATCGTTGAGCCGCTGACCAAACGCCGTGCGGTCAGCCAGGTCGAAACCTTGCGCCTGCGTCAGGATATCGCTAATCTCAAGGGCCGTATGTCTGAAATCAACAACGCCTATACCCAGGAAGCCTATACGGAACTGACCGCCAAGAACGCCGAACTCAGTGCACTGGAACAAACTCTGCTCCAACGCCAGGATCAACTGCGGCGCACCGAACTCTTGTCTCCGGTCAAGGGCATGGTGAACGACATCCTGGTCACGACCAAGGGGGGGGTGATTCAGCCAGGGGAAGCCATCATGGAGATACTCCCGACGGATGATCAATTGCTGATCGAAGCCAAGGTCAAACCCCAGGACGTCGCCTTCCTCGCACCCGGCATGCCGGCACGAGTCAAGATCACCGCCTATGATTACACCATCTACGGCGATCTGGAAGGTACGCTGGAACAGATCAGTGCCGACACCATCCAGGAAGATACGGCCTATGGCAAGGAGTACTTCTACAAGATCCAGGTCAGAACACAGAAAAATCATCTGGAACACAACGGCAAAGTGCTGCCCATCAAGCCCGGCATGGTCGCAGAAGTGGATGTGCTGAGCGGCAAACGTACCGTGCTGAGCTATCTGCTGAAGCCGCTGCTCAAGGCAAGGCTGTACTAGTGTTTGCAGTACGCACATCAGCCCGAGCCGCTACCTATTCGACCTGTCAATTAAAGTTGCAATATTCCGCCCGCGCGCACTAACTTGCCTGCACATTCATATAAAATCTCAACTTCACGTTTTTTTAATAGGCAATCCCGAATGATCGGTTACAAGGAAATCGAAGCCAGCGATTTACAAAGCATGCTGGCCAACAGCCAAGTGCAACTGGTGGATGTACGCAACGATGATGAAGTCGCACGCGGCATCATCCCCGGCGCTACACACATTCCGCTTGCGTTGCTACCACTCCAGTACGAATCGCTGAACGGCGACGATGCCCTGGTGTTCTACTGCCACAGCGGCATGCGTTCGGCACAGGCGGCAGCCTTTATCAGCAGCAAGGGGCGCAGCAACGTCTACAACCTGCGCGGCGGCGTGCTGGCTTGGGGCAAGGCCGGCCTACCGTTCGGTCAAAAGTGAACGGGCTATTTCGTTTGCTGCTAAAATTTCAGTTACTCCTTAATTAGATACAGGCACTCCCCATGGATTTCGATAAAGAACTAGATGCACGCGGCCTCAACTGCCCACTGCCCATT
>JAEWTK010000073.1 GCA_023459535.1 Pseudomonadota bacterium | reverse complement strand
GTTCAAGGGTGGCGTATGCCACCCTTGACTTTATCCGGCGCATGCATTTCCCTGCCATGACCAGCTTCTAGTGAACATTGGCAACTCGTTGCCAGGCTTGCTGTCCTAATTCCGGATTATCAACACTCAATCAAACGATAAAGCGAAACGATAAAGCCTTGAAGTCTCCTCAAACCACTTCCAAACGCCTTTATGAGCTCCTGAGTTCCATGCGCTTTGCCGTCAGTCTGTTGACGGTATTGGGCATCGCTTCCATCATTGGTACCGTCCTCAAGCAGAACGAGCCCTACACCAATTACATCATCCAGTTCGGTCAGTTCTGGTTTGAAGTCTTTGAAGTGCTGGGGCTTTATGATGTTTATCACAGTGTCTGGTTTTTGCTGATTCTGCTGTTTCTGGTCATTTCCACCAGCCTCTGCGTTTATCGCAACTCCCCCAACATGCTACGGGAGATGCGCGTCTGGCGTGAGCATGCTACCGAGAAATCCTTGCGTGCCTTCAGTCATCAGCATGAATATCAGGCGAACGGCACGCCAGAGGAAGTCAAGGCCGGCCTGACACGTTTTCTGACGACACGGGGCTTCCGTTTCAAGACGGTACAGCACGAGAACGGCGATGAACTGATTGCTGCAAAAGCCGGCACCTATCAGCGTCTTGGTTACATCTTCACGCATACCGCCATCGTCGTCATTTGCGTGGGCGGTCTGATCGACGGCAATGTGCCGTTCAAGGTACAGGAGTTGCTTGGCTACAAGACGGTCGAAGTGCGCGATATCGCGGCTTCCGAGGTGCCGGCTGAGAGCCGTCTGTCCACGGCCAACCTGTCATTCCGCGGTAACATGACCTTGCCGGAGGGCACTAGTGCCGACGTTGCTTTCATGCGCATGCGGGACGGCTATCTGGTGCAGGAGCTGCCGTTCCGGGTGGCACTCAAGGATTTCCGCATCGAACACTATGCCACAGGTCAGCCCAAGTCTTTCGAGAGCGATCTGGTCATCACTGATCCGGATTTGGCCGAGCCGCTGGAAGCCACTATCAGTGTCAACAAGCCATTGATCTACAAGGGTATCGCCATCTATCAATCCGATTTCCAGGACGGTGGTTCCAAACTCGATTTCAATCTGTGGGGGTTGTTCAGCAATCAAGTGGCGCCGTTGTCAGTGCGGGGCACCATACATCAGGAAGTGACGCTGGGCGAAGGCGATACTGCATTGACGGTAGAGTTCGACGATTTCCGCAAATTCAATATTCTCAACCTGTCCGCCGATGGCAGGGGCAAGCCGCATAACGTCGGCCCCAATGTCACGTTCAAGGTGCGCGATACACAAGGGCAGGCACGCGAATACGTGACCTACATGCAGCCATTGAAGCTGGATGAGAGGTTCTATTTCGTTTCAGGCATGCGTCCTGCCTTGCAGGAAGAGTTCAAGTATCTGCGCATCCCGGTGGATGAGAATTTCGAAATCGAAGGCTTCATGCGGCTGCGTGCCACGATGATGGACAGCGCGGCGCATGCGGAGATTGCCCGCCGTCTGACCAAATCGTCATTGTCTGCCGATGCGGACAATGCGGATATGAGAGAGAAGTTCGAATCCAGTGTCATGCAATTGCTCAAGGCGTTTGCCGAGGGTGGGTACACCCGGATTGCCGCCCTGATCGAAGATTCCGTACCGGAGGATCAGCGCGACAATGCGGCAATGACTTATCTCAAGATCATTAGCAGTGCAGCATTTGAAGCGCATAATCTGGCACGTGAGCGCGCAGGAAAGTCGGCCGCCGTGGCAGATGAGGAGACCCTGTTATTCCTGCAGGACAGCCTGAACAGCCTGAGCGATCTTTTCTTCTACGGTGCGCCGTTCTATCTGGAGCTGAAGGAGTATGAGCATCGCGAAGCCAGCGGCCTGCAGCTGACGCGGTCGCCAGGCAAGAACTTGGTGTATTCCGGTTCGGTTTTGCTGGTGCTCGGCATTTTTGCCATGATGTATATCCGTGAACGTCGAATCTGGTTGCTGGTCAAATCCGACAACCGGGTATTATTTGCCATGTCTTCCAATCGCAAGAATCGCGATCTGGATTTGGAGTTTGCCCGTTATCAGGAGCAATTGCAGCGTCTGTTGGCCTAGTAACCGCAGACCTATTTTTGGGAAAACAGTATGAATAACGCCTTGATCAACGATGAACCGATTCCACTGTTAAAGCGCCTAGACTGGCAGGATTGGCTTTATTCCATTGTACTGCTGGTCGGTGCCATATTCGCTTTCAATCAGTACAGCCATCATATGGATGTTTATGAACAGGGCTTTCTGTTCGGCGCCGTGGCGACTTTCAGCTGGCTGGGTTGGTCATGGAAAGCCATGCGTAACCTTGTTCTCGGGGTTGGCGTGCTCAGTCTCTTCGCCATCTTTGTTTATGATGCAGACCTGCAAAGAGCCGAGCAGGCATTCTTTCTCAAATATCTGATCTCCAGCCAATCGGCCATCATGTGGATGAACGTGCTGTTCATCTTGGCTACCGTAACTTACTGGGTGGCATTGTTCAACCGCTCGCAATTTACCGGCAAGTTCGCTTCCTCTCTGGCTTGGTCTGCTGTGCTGATGGGCTTTGTCGGCTTGATGGTGCGCTGGTACGAATCCTATCTGATTGCGCCGGATGTCGGCTATATTCCCGTCAGCAATCTGTATGAAGTGTTCATCCTGTTCTGCCTGATCACTGCGCTGCTCTATCTTTATTACGAACGGCGCTATGCGACGCGCCAGCTCGGCGGTTTCGTCATGCTGATCATCAGCGCCGCTGTCGGCTTCATCCTCTGGTATATCTTCGATCGTGAGGCCCATACGATTCAACCGCTGGTGCCGGCATTGCAATCTTACTGGATGAAAATCCATGTGCCCGCCAACTTCATCGGTTACGGTGCCTTCTCTCTTGCTGCCATGGTGGGCATCGCCTATCTGCTGTCGGCCCGGGGCATCCTCGCGTCACGCCTGCCGTCTCTGGATACCATGGATGATTTGATGTACAAGGCGATCGCCGTGGGTTTTGCTTTCTTCACCATCGCAACCATCCTTGGCGCCATGTGGGCGGCGGAAGCTTGGGGAGGGTACTGGTCCTGGGACCCGAAGGAGACATGGGCGCTGATCGTCTGGCTGAATTATGCGGCTTGGCTGCACTTGCGTCTGGTCAAGGGCATGCGGGGTCCGATTCTGGCGTGGTGGGCCGTGGTCGGGTTGTTTGTCACAACCTTTGCTTTCATCGGTGTCAACATGTTCCTTTCCGGCTTGCATTCTTACGGTGAGCTATAAGATTTAAGCAATAATAAAAAAACCAGGCTCAAAGCGCCTGGTTTTTTTATGGTTTCATATTCTGATCCTCGGAATCAGTTTTCCTGTTCCAGCCGGAACCGCACGTTACCATCGCTGTTCTCGACCAGGCTCAGTGCATAGCCTGCCTGTCTGGACTGTTTGGCGGCATGGTAGAGTCCGATGCCCAAGCCGTTCTCCGAGCGCACGTGTTTCTTGAAGAGGTGTTCCGCCTTGTCCTGTGGCATGGCCTTGCCGGTATCTGAAACCTCCAGGCAGAATCTTTCGCCAGTGTTCAGTTCGGCCACGATTTCCATGTCTGACTCATTACGGGATTTCTCAATGGCGTTTTGCAGCAGATTATCTACTACGCTATCCAGCACTTCGTCATCCACTTCAATATCAGGTAACTTGCCGCAGAGGAAGTGGATGGCAGATTGATGGTGGCGTTGCTGCAGGCTGGTCCACCAGTCGGCCAGCCTGGTTTTGCGGGTGCTGCTGGTGTTCGGCGCCTGCAACTTGTCCAGCGTGAGTGCCAGCCGTTGATTCATTTTGGGTAACTGTCGTCTGATCAGGTCAGCCAGCAGTGCGTCATCGTTATTAGGCGTCAGCTCTGCGGCGCTACATAACGCACTCATGGATTGCACGATGTTCTTGATATCATGTGTCAGACGCGCACCCGTTTCGTAAACCGCCTGCATGTAGGCATTCTGCTGCAGGGTTTCCTCGCGGCGCTTCGCTTCGTAGAACTCGCCCAGCACCTGGGTCAGTAGATTCAGGTGCAGTGATAATGCCGGTGTCAGTGTGAAGCGCGTGTAGAGGTGCATGCTGACACCATGAAATTTGAGTTCGGAGTAGTGTTTGCTCTTGACTCCAAGCTCGCCGCTGCTTTCAGCGGTATCCCAGGTGACGCCGCTGACCCAGGGCAGGCTAGCGATTTCATGCATGGCGGATTCGATAAATTCCTTGGCTGTGTTTTTCTTTTCAGCCAATTCGGCAATGTTCTTGACCCATTGTTCGAATGGCAGGCCCAGGCTCAGCAGATAACGGGAAAGCAGATGGCCGATGCCGGCAAACCCGGCACGCGGATTCCATAACCAGCTAATGGCCAGCAGAGCAAAAGCCAGTCCAAACAGTACCTTTACCAGGACGATGGCATAGTTTGCGCCACTTGATGTCTCGATGGCATAGCTGCCCAAAACCAGAATCACGGCCAGCAGAAGCAGCACCAAAGTGTAGAAAAAATCGATAGTTGGTGGCAACGGGCTACTGGCGTCATCGGTGGCGGCAGCTAGAATCGCGATGGGCAGCAGAGGCATCAGGAAAGTGACAACAAATTGAGTGATGGCAATCTCCTGGGCGTTATCCAGAAGCTTGGGTACAATCCAGAGCAGCAGCATTGCCAATAGATAGCCGGCGGCAAACAGATAGGCCATTTGGCTCCTGGTTTTGCTGGAAAACACGCGTCCGCCGAGCAGGCCAAAGAGTATGGCGACCCAGAAAGCCATCAGCCACCAGCTCATGTAGTAGGTGAGCAGCAGTCCGCCAGCGATGAATAATGCCGCAGCAAAATGTGAAAGCGAGGCCTGTGTTCGCCAGATCGGTTGCCAGAGCAAGAAAAAACCATAATGGCAAAGCAGGAATGCTTTTTGCACGAAACCATCCAGCCCCCATAGTAGGACAACATGCAGCGTCAACAGCATGAGGCCCAGAGACAGGCGATGGAAGAGGTTGCTGGTTTTTCTGGCAATTAGTTTGAGGGGCATAGTGAGCCTGAATTAAAGATTAGGTGTCAGTTTTTTGTCGATATCGTCGATATATCGACATATTTTTTGCTGCTCGCAAGTTGTTTGCCTGAAAAATACTGTGCTGATAAGGCGTTGGCTGAGCAGTCTATTGGCATGAAGTTTGCAATACTGAAATTATCAAATCAATGGCTATCGTAATGCATACGCGCCAACTGGGGAACAAAATGAAAAAACAATCAGGTTTTACGTTGATCGAGCTGGCCATTGTGTTGGTGATTATCGGTCTGCTGTTGGGTGGCGTGCTCAAGGGGCAAGAGCTGATCAATAGTGCCAAGGTCAAAAATATGGCTGCGGACTTCAAAAATACTCAAGTATATATTTATGGGTACCAAGATAAGTTTAAAGCATTGCCAGGGGATCATGCGAACGCTGCTGGGGCAATGACGGGCGCTACTAATCCACCTGCAGCAAATGCGGGCAATGGGGTGATAAATG
Source organism: Pseudomonadota bacterium (assembly GCA_023459535.1). Taxonomy (GTDB): domain Bacteria; phylum Pseudomonadota; class Gammaproteobacteria; order Burkholderiales; family Methylophilaceae; genus UBA6140. Next base: position 2,695 of record JAEWTK010000073.1, on the reverse strand, counting down.
GCGCATATAATGCAACCGATGGTGCTGCCTCTGAGACTGCATTATTTTGGCAACATGTACGGTTGGCTGGTTTGGCCCCCGGGCCAACTGCCGTTGCGGATGCGAATTATTATCCAAGGAATGCTGATGGCGGAAGAATTGGTGTTTCTAGCGTTGTTGGCAACACGGCTGTTACAGTTCTGAATGCTGCAGGCGATAATGGCGGTATTTCAGGGTCTTTCTTGGTTTGTTCTGAGGGGATTTTGGGTAAGTTTGCGAAACAGCTTGACACCGCATTGGACGACTCAAATACTCAGACTGGTTCAATGCGTGTTGTGACGTTGGGCGCCGTTTCGAGTGGTTTGGCAAATGCTGCTGTCCTGGATTCGAGTTCATATGTGGTTTGTTTGGCATTCTGATTTTTAAAATTATCAATAAATGCCCGCTTCGGCGGGCATTTTATTTTGTTCTTACGACAACTGTAATAATTGCATTAAAATAGCCAGCTTATAACACCAACAACATGCCATGACTGACAATATCGTCCAAATTGACAACCTATCGTTCGGCTACAAGGGCCGCTTGCTGCATAAGGGCATCAATATGTCTTTCCCGCGTGGCAAGATCGTGGCCATCATGGGCGGCAGCGGTAGCGGCAAGACCACGATCCTGCGCTTGATCGGCGGCCAGTTGAAGCCGGTCAAGGGCGAGGTGCGCGTCGGTGACAAGGTGGTGCACGAGCAGGGGCGTAACGACTTGCAGAAACTGCGCCGCAAGATGGGCATGCTGTTTCAGCAAGGTGCGCTGTTCACGGATCTTTCGGTTTACGAGAACGTGGCGTTTCCGATGCGTGAGCATACCGATCTGCCGGAGTCGATGATTCGCGATCTGGTCATGATGAAGTTGAATGCGGTCGGTTTGCGCGGTGCACGCGATTTGATGGCGACCGAGTTGTCCGGCGGCATGGCGCGCCGCGTGGCGCTGGCCCGCGCGGTGGCACTCGATCCGGAAATCATCATGTATGACGAGCCGTTTGCCGGTCTGGACCCGATTTCCATGGGCGTGATCTGCAATCTGATTCGTAACCTGAATGATGCGCTGGGTGCGACTTCCCTCGTCGTGACACACGATGTGAAAGAGGCTTTCTCCTTCGTCGATTATGTTTATTTTGTTGCGGATGGTGTAGTGGCTGCCGAGGGTACACCGGCAGAGTTGCGTGAATCCACATTGCCATTTGTCCACCAGTTCGTGCATGGTGAAGTGGATGGTCCGGTGCCATTCCATTATGCTGCCCCGGATTACAGGCGCGATATGTTGAGGGGGCACGATGTCTGACGGAATGGTCTCGAAGCTGAAGAGTGTGCTGCAGAACTTCGGGCATCGCCTGATCGACCAGTTCTGGCGCCTCGGATCGGCCTGCCGGTTGTTTGGCTATACCTTGGCCTCGTCCGGTGAGAGTCTGCGTCGGCCGTTTCTGGTCATACGCGAGATTTACTTTACCGGCGTGTTGTCACTCATCATCATTCTGGTGTCGGCATTCTTTGTCGGGATGGTGCTGGCCTTGCAAGGCTATAACACCTTGCAGAAATATGGCTCTTCGGAAGCGATCGGTGTTCTGGTCGCGCTGTCTCTGGTGCGTGAACTGGGGCCGGTGGTGACGGCGCTGCTGTTTGCCGGCCGTGCAGGCACGGCAATTACTGCAGAAATCGGCCTGATGAAGGCGACCGAGCAATTGTCGGCGATGGAGATGATGGCGGTCAGTCCGATTGCCCGAGTTGTTGCGCCGCGCTTTTGGGGTGGGGTCATCAGTATGCCCTTATTGGCATCGTTGTTCTCCATGGTCGGTATTCTGGGGGGTTACCTCGTTGCCGTGCCGTTGATCGGTGTGGATGGCGGTGCATTCTGGTCGCAGATGCAGGCTTCTGTCGATTTCAGAGAGGATGTAATGAATGGTTTTATCAAGAGCTGTGTCTTTGGTGTGGCCTGCACCATGATTGCCTTGTTTGAAGGCTATGATGCGCCACCGACAGCCGAAGGTGTGAGTCGTGCAACAACACGTACTGTGGTGAATTCCTCATTGGCTGTGTTGGGGCTGGATTTTGTCATGACTTCGTTCATGATCAGCTGAGCGGTATCGGGGATTCTGAGGAGATATGATGGATAGAACCAAAATTGACTTGTGGGTGGGCATTTTTGCTGCAATTAGTGTCGCGGCGTTGCTAGGTCTGGCGATGAAAGTGGGTAATCTCACTACTTCCAATATCGGCGAGACTTATACAGTGACAGCGGGCTTTCAGAATGTTGGTGGTCTCAAGCCGCGGTCGCCGGTCAAGAGTGCCGGCGTGGTCGTGGGTAGAATTGATGCGATTCAGTTCGACAGCGCAACTTATGAAGCCAAGGTGACTCTTAAACTGGATAAGCGCTACCAGTTCCCCAAGGATACTTTTGCCAATATTTACACGGCTGGTTTGCTTGGCGAGCAGTACGTTGGCCTGGAGCCGGGTGGTGATGAAGAATATTTGCAGGAAAACGATAGAATCATGCAGACACAGGATGCGGTCGTGCTTGAAAAGATGATTAGTCAATTCCTTTACAATAAAGCAACAGAAACGAAAGAATAATTCCGTTACTCAGGAACAGGTGAATCCCATGAAATTGATATTCAAATTTATTTCTCTGCTGGCACTAGTGGGCTTTAGCTCGCTGAGTATGGCAG
>JAEWTK010000072.1 GCA_023459535.1 Pseudomonadota bacterium | reverse complement strand
CCCACTTATGTGGGCTTTTTTGTTATTGCCGGCTTGCGCCGGGAGTCTCGGCTCTTACAGTACTAGAGCACTTCGGCTGCGAAGTCCGCAAGTCTGGAGCGCTCGCCGCGTACCAGCGTGATATGTCCGTTATGCCCCCAGCCCTTAAAGCGGTCGACGACATAAGTCAGGCCGGAACTGCCTTCGGTCAGGTATGGTGTGTCGATCTGTGCGATATTGCCCAGGCAGACCACCTTGGTGCCGGGGCCGGCACGCGTGATGAGGGTCTTCATCTGTTTCGGAGTCAGGTTTTGCGCTTCATCAATGATGAGGAACTTGTGCAGGAAGGTGCGGCCACGCATGAAATTCAACGACTTGACCTTGATGCGGGTGCGAATCAGATCCTGTGTCGCAGCGCGCCCCCACTCACCGGCATCCTCGTCAGATTTGTTGAGCACGTCGAGATTGTCTTCCAGTGCGCCCATCCATGGCGCCATTTTTTCTTCTTCAGTCCCCGGTAGGAAGCCGATATCTTCACCGACTGGAACCGTAACGCGCGTCATGATGATTTCGCTGTAGATCTTCTTGTCCAGCGTCTGAGTCAGTGCTGACGCGAGCGTCAGCAAGGTCTTGCCGGTACCGGCCTGACCGAGCAGCGTGACGAAATCCACTTCGGGGTCCATCAGCAAGTTAAGCGCGAAATTCTGTTCTCGGTTGCGCGCCGTGATGCCCCAGATATTGTGCTTGGTCTGCGTGTAATCCTTGACCACTTCGAGTACCGCCGTGTTGCCTTCAACCTTGCGTACGATCGCGTGGAAGGGCTGTTCGTATTCGTAATAGACGAACTCATTGACGATCATGTTCTTGCAGATCGGGCCGGTCAGCCGATAGAACATTCTGCCGGCATCCTGCCAGGATTCCATGGCCTTGCTGTGGTTGTCCCAGAAGTCCGCGGGCAATTCCCGCATGCCGCTATAAAGCAGTTCAGTATCTTCCAGCACTTTGTCGTTGAAATAATCTTCAGCCGGTACGCCGATGGCGCGGGCCTTGATGCGGATGTTGATGTCCTTGCTGACGAGGATGACCGGACGGTCAGGGTACTTTTTCTGCAGATCCCAGACCACGCCCAGGATCTGATTGTCGGCCTTGCCGCCGGCCAGCATCGGCAGTTCGACGCTGATGGCATGGGTCTGTAAAAACAGTCGGCCGCTGATATGCTTGTTGCCGTTGATTGCCAGCGGGCATCCATCTTCCAAGCATGTCGTCAATTGACCACCGACGATTTCTTCCAGGTTGCGACTGGCCTGACGCGCGTTTCTCGCGACTTCGGTCATGCCCTTTTTGTTATTGTCGAGTTCTTCCAGCGTGACCATGGGCAGGTAGATGTCATGTTCCTCAAAGCGGAACAGACTGGACGGATCATGCATCAGGACATTGGTGTCCAGAACAAACAGCTTGTTGGTGGCCTCACGCTTCTTATTCATGTTGTCTGAATTTCCTGATTAGAGTGATTGGATATAGTGAAGCACTTCATTGGCGTGACCATCGACTTTTACCTTGCGCCATTCGTTTGCCAGGACGCCGTTGCGATCGATGACGAAAGTACTGCGTTCAATACCGCGTACCTGCTTGCCGTACATGTTTCTCATCTTGATGACATCGAAAAGATTGCAGGCGGTTTCTTCGGTATCCGAGAGCAGGTCGAAAGGAAAGGAGAACTTGGTCTTGAAGTTCTCATGGGATTTCAGGTTGTCGCGGGAGATGCCGTAGATCTCGGAACCTGCTGCCTGAAAATCGGCGTAGGCGTCTCTGAACTGCTGACCTTGTGAAGTACAACCGGGGGTGGAGTCTTTTGGGTAAAAGTAGATAACCAGTATCTTGCCGAGATGCTCTGAAAGTTTGAACGTCCTGTTACCAGTGGAGGGTAATTCGAAGTCTGGAACTTGTTGGTTTAGCATAATCTCAATCGCGTTGTTTGCATCTCCATTGTTGTTAAAAAATGCGCATTAGGCAAGCGTCGCGGAGTGGATTTTAAAGATTATTTTCTTCGATATCGGCAGATTTTATCCGGCGAGGCAATATCAGCTCGACCAGTGTGCCTCCCTCGGGGCGGTCACTGTATGTGATTTTAGTTGAAAGCGCGTCACAGACCTTGAATACGAATGGAATGCCGAGACCGGTACCGAAGCGCTTGGTGGTCGGTCCGGGGCTGAGTCTGGTAGGTTCTGGCGAGAACGGCATGCCCGGCCCCTGGTCGGCTATCGTGACTTTCAAATGGTCAGGACTAATTCTGGTTGCGATCTCCAGTTTGCTGTTGTTCGGAGCAGCGTCGATGGCGTTCAGCAACAGATTGTAGAGCGCCTGTTCGAGCAGGTGCTCGTCAGTATGAATGTGGTCGTCTTTTTTATCCAGGTTCGGCAACACGAGCTCTATGGATTTTTCGCGCAGTTTCTGTTGTAGCGGAACCAGCGAACCTTGAATGATCTGGCTGAGCCTGGCCTGACTGGGTTGTGGCCGCAAAGGGTGAAGGTAGGCCAGCAATGCGCCGGTCCAGCGTTCCAGTCGGTCTACCGTGCTGATGATGTCGTGCAGGGATTCCCGAGTGTCTGCATCCAGTTCGTTGCTGTCGGCCACTTGTGCCGTAGCGCGGATGCTGGCTAGCGGATTGCGGATATTGTGTGCCAGCATGGGAACCAGCAGGCCTTGTGCCGCCTGTTTCTCGGTACGTACCAGCGCTTCCTGGCTGATGGCTAGTTCATCGGCCATATGGTTGATGGCCGCAGACAGGGTCACCAGTTCTTCCGCACCGCTTTCAGGCGCCTTGTGCGTCAGCTTGCCGGCGCTGATCTGTGTGGTCGCTGTGACGAGTCCGGCAATCGGTTTGACAATTGCGCGTTTGAGAAAGAAGCGTGAGAACAGCAGTAATAATGATGCCAGCAGGATGGGGATGATCAGTAGCGCGGTTGAAGTGCGTTTGGACTCGGTCAGCCTCTGCTGCAGCTCCTTCTGTTTGAGGATGAGCAGGCCTTCTGTGCGTGCTGAGATGGACTCGTAGCGTTCGAAAATATCCGATTCCAGATCGGTGTTTAGTTTCTTCTCGAGGGCGCTGCTGGAAAACACCAGTTGCCGGTCGAAGATCGGGCGTGTCTTGACCAAAAAATCCTCGTAGCTGGCATGTAGTTCCTTGATGGCGGTCAATTCCTCTTCGCCCTCGGCCAGTTCACGCAGTGTGGCAAAGTGCTGTTCTATTGAAGCGGTGTAGGCGTTGTACTCGTTCTCGGCTTCGGTGTCGTTCAGGAAATAGGCATCGAACAATTCCTTCATCTGGCGGTAAAGATCGCCACGCGTTTGTTGGATCTCCTGGACGAGCTGATTGATGCGCTGGGACTCGCGGGATGATTCATCCCACAAGTGAATGCCGATGCTGCCTGCTGCGCCGGCAAGTATCACCAGCAGGATAAAGGCCAGCTCATGAATGAGCAGTAGTTCTTTCAGTGATCTGGGCTTGGGCATTGAATGCTATTCCAGCTTGAATGAAACCGGAACCTGGATATTGAAGATGCTGCTTTTCAGGATTTCAGGAGGTGGTGGAAATGGCGCTGCCTTGCTGACCATCTCCAGCGCCTGTTTATCCAGAATTTCATAGCCACTGGAGCGTTCAATTCTTCATTCCAGCACAGCCCCGCTGACGTTCAACTTCAGGTCGACCAGCACCTCGCCCTGCGAGCCGCGCATCTGTGCAACCCTTGGGTATTTTTTGTGTTGTGCGATGGCACGCGCCAGTCTCTCAGCATAGCCTCGACGTGCCGCATCAAGGTCGGCCTGACTTGGGCCTGGCGGTGGTGGAGGGGGCGGTGGTGGCGCTGTAAATACAGGCGTGGCATCGGCTGCCGGTGCGACGGACATCACCGGTGCCGATACGGGCTCATCTACAACCTCAGGTGCCGAGGTTGTGGGCTCGAAGGTTTCGACCGGTGTGGGTTTTTTCACTGGTACAACCTTGGGCTCGATCTTTGGAACCACTTTGGGTTTAGGTGGTGCCGGCAGAGGTGGGGGTTCGATTGCCGGGCTTTCAACTGGTTCCGGTGCCTTGGGCGCTTCTATCTGGATGTTCAGTACTTCGAGTGGCGGTTCGGTGGTGTCGGTCTGGAAGTTGGGCAGATAGAGCGCGGCAGACAGATGCAGAACGACGGAAATGACCACTGCCCATGCCAAAGTCTGACTTGGCGCTGCATGCACGGGCTGATAGGAACGATAAGAGATGGCGGCAGTGTTCACAGGAAGTCGGCGATCGTCAAATTATTGCAGCGCAACAGTCAAAGCCTGCGATTATACATTATTGATTCTGCAGGCCTAACCCAGAATAAACGAATCCGCTTTACTCCCACTCAAGTCCGGGATAGGTATTGTTCACATTGCGACGGTTGACGATATCAAACAGTACCCATTTATCTTTTTCAGAGGCTGCGGCGGTATTCATGGCGCTTTCCATCATTTCGCCCTTGCTGATGCTGTTGCGTATGTCGCTGAGCAGTACGGTCAGATAGCGCTGCTGGTCGTCTAGTGCGGCTTTCAGGTTTGTGACGACGGGGCCGTGACCGGGAACCGTCTGATTGACACTCAGTTTGCCCAGATTTTCTGTGACTGCTATCCAGCCTTTGAGGTCGCCATCAATCGAGGGGGTGCGTTCAACAAAAAGCAGGTCGCCGGACCAGAGCGTGCTGGTTTTGCTATCGACCACGGTCAGGTCGGTGCTGGTGTGGGCGACAGGGTGGGCTTGCAGTGTGAGTTGGCGATCTCCCAAGTCCAGCGTGGTGGCATCTGTCACGGCGAGAGTGGGTTTGACCATCTCGCTGCCGGCAAAAGCTTCCCCCATCCACTCCTGATGCATGCGGCTGTAGGCATCCTTGCGCGAATCCATCGCGCCAGCCAGTTTGTGATGGCCGACGAATTGCGGTTTGTCTTCAAGAAAGGCAGCGTTGCCATAGATATGGTCGGGATGTACATGGGTGTTGATCACATACAGTACCGGAAGATCGCTGATTTCGCGAATGGCTTCGCGAAAGCGTTGGCCGACCTTGAATGTGCCACCGCTGTCGATGACGGCGATACCCTTGCTGCCGATAATGAAACCGATGTTGCAGATATCGCCGTGGTAGCCTTCCGCCAGATCTTCGTGCAGGCCGTGATGCACATAGATACCATCCGCCACTTTTTCCAGTTTCAGTGGTTGGGCCTGGAGTTGTGTGGTGAAGATGAGCAGTCCGAATACTGCGGCAACAATTTGCAGCATATGAATTATTCCTTTGTAGGTATCAAATTTTTCATGAAAGATTACCGCACTCTTTCCTGGTAGCGTGGAACTTGCATGAGATATCGGCGTCGATAACGTTACAATACAGGTTCATTCGGAACAATCAAAAAAGATATACATTTGAAGCGGGCCGCTACTGGCCCCGATTAACAATTAGTCAGGAAAAACAATGAATAATTCCATTACTCGATACACCAAAACCGCTGTCATTCTGCACTGGCTGATCGCCATCGGCATTCTTTTCATGTTGGCGCTGGGCTGGTTCATGACGGATCTGCCGCGGGAAGGTGCAAAATCGAGTGCCTATGATCTGTTCAATCTTGGTATCTACACTTGGCAGCTGGCCGAGGAAGTGACACCAAGAACCTTTTATTTCAATTTGCACAAATCCATAGGCATTACCTTGTTGGCGCTGATTGCCTTCCGTCTGTACTGGCGCCTGACCCATCAACCTCCGGCATTGCTCAGTTCACTCAAGGCCTGGGAGAAGAAGCTGGCCGAGACTGCACATCTGCTGCTTTATGTGCTGATGATTGCCATGCCGGTCAGTGGATTGCTGATGGCGCTGTATAGCAAATACGGCGTTAAATGGTTCGGTCTTGCTTTTTTGCCCGGGCTGGATAACAAAGCCGTGCGTGAAGTCTTTCTGGTCGTGCACGAATGGGTGGGCTTGGCATTTGCGTTACTCATCCTGTTGCATATCGCTGGTGCACTGAAACATAAATTCATCAACAAGGATGAAACGCTGAAACGCATGTCTCTGCATTAAGCTGTTTTAACTAGAGCGGGTTGAAAAATAAAGGGGCTTGATGCCCCTTTGTTTTTAGCTCTTGACGTCGATCTCATGGGTGAAGGACTTGCCTTCATTGTCGGTTGCCTTGACCTTCAGGATACCTGGTTCTTTCGGAACAAAATCAAATTTCAGATACGGATCCTCGCTGGTGCCAACATTCAGGTCGACATCAAAAACCGGCTTGTCATTGTAGGTGAAGGTGGCCTTGTTAATGAAGAAGGCAGGCAGAAAGCCCTGTGAAACCAGATCGCGCTGCAAACCGGTTCTCATCGGGTGTTTGATGATGAAGGTGGCGGGTGTCGAGGCGCCGAACTTGACCGGTGATTCCACGTTCATCTTGATTTTGCCTGCCGATGCACGCACTGCGGTTTCATCCGCATCAATGATGCCGCCGCAACCGCCAGCCGCACGGATCGGAACGGCCGCCATGTAAAGTTTGCCATCGGCAGTCTCGCCTATTGCGCGTACGAAAGAGTCAGTTTCCAGACGTATGCGTGTGGAGAGATTGAACTTGCCCAACTCCTCGGTCAGATTGTAGGTGGCGGCCAGTTGTATCGGGTTGGCGTCCACGATGACATAGATTTTCTTGATGGCCTTGGCATGGCCCTTGTCCTGATCGAGGGCAATACTGAATGGCACCTGTGCGCCACTTTCTGCCCGTTTGGGAGCAGTCAGCTGAATGAAGTCGGCTTCCTCAATCTTTCGATCGGCGAAGAACGCCTCCTTGATCACGGGCCAGATCTTAGGGTCGGCTTCGGCCAGCGCGTTGCTGCTAAAGGACAACATCAAGCCGGCCAACGCCAGATAACTTGTTTTCGATAGAGATTGAAACATGGTGTTCTCCTCAAGGT
>JAEWTK010000071.1 GCA_023459535.1 Pseudomonadota bacterium | reverse complement strand
TCCTCTATGTATACAACATCGATGCCGAAGTCAAAAATGAAACGAAACTGCTGGCAAAATTCAGCCGCGACCCGCACGTCAAGCCGGCACTGGACACCAATTATCATTTCGTCGCCAGGGCGCCGGCCAGCCTGCAGGAACGCCCGGTCATCGTCGGCTTCGGCCCGGCCGGCATCTTCGCCGCACTGATCCTGGCGCAAGCCGGATTCCGCCCCATCGTGCTGGAGCGCGGCAAGGCCGTGCGCGAACGTACCAAGGACACCTGGGGCCTGTGGCGCAAGCACAAGCTCAATCCGGAATCCAACGTACAGTTCGGAGAGGGCGGTGCCGGCACCTTCTCCGACGGCAAACTTTACAGCCAGATCAAGGACCCGAAACACTACGGCCGCAAGGTGCTGCAGGAATTCGTCAAAGCCGGCGCACCGGAAGAGATCCTCTACGTCAGCCATCCGCACATCGGCACCTTCCGCCTGGTCGGCATGGTTGAGGAAATGCGCAACACCATCATCGGCCTCGGTGGCGAAATTCGTTTTGAAAGCCGGGTCGAGGACATCGAACTGGAGAATGGCGAGATACGAGGCGTCGTGCTACAGAATGGTGAACGCATCGCCACCCGCCACTTGGTGCTGGCGGTCGGCCACAGCGCCCGCGACACCTTCGAAATGATCCACCGACGCGGCATCTACATCGAAGCCAAACCGTTTTCCATCGGCTTCCGCATCGAGCACCCGCAATCGCTGATCGACAGGGCACGCTATGGCAAGAGCTATAGTGAGGACTTGCTCTCCAAGCTGGGAGCAGCCGATTACAAGCTGGTGCACCACGCCAGCAATGGCCGCGCGGTCTACAGCTTCTGCATGTGCCCGGGCGGTACCGTAGTCGCCGCCACTTCGGAAGCAGGCCGCGTCGTCACCAACGGCATGAGCCAGTATTCACGCAACGAACGCAATGCCAATGCCGGCATTGTCGTCGGCATCTCACCGGAACAGGACTATCCGGGCGACCCGCTGGCCGGCATGCGCTTCCAGCGCGAGCTGGAATCCCGCGCCTTTGAGCTGGGCGGCAGCGACTACAGTGCGCCGGGACAACTGATCGGCGACTTTCTCGCCAACCGGCCATCGACCGCATTTGGCGAAGTGCAACCCTCCTACACGCCAGGCGTGAAACTGACCAACCTCGACAGCGCGCTGCCGGAATACGCCATCAGCGCCATTCGTGAAGCGATCTCGGCCTTCGCCCGTCAGGTTCCCGGCTTCGACCTCGCCGACGGCGTACTGACAGGCGTAGAGACCCGCACCTCGTCGCCGATCCGCATCAAGCGCGACGATGACACGCTACAGAGCATCAACACCCGCGGGCTCTATCCAACAGGGGAAGGCGCCGGCTATGCCGGCGGTATCCTGTCGGCAGCGGTTGACGGCATCCGTGTAGCGGAGGCGGTATCACTTGCCATGCAGCATTCATAGGAGAACGCCATGGGCTGGATCATCACCAAATATCTCTTGACCGCCGCGGTGGTCGTCGCCGTATCCGAGATCGCCAAACGCAGCGACAAACTGGGCGCCCTCATCGCCGCCTTGCCGATGGTGACCATACTGGCGCTGATCTGGCTGCACGTCGAACAGCAACCGCAGGAGAAAATTGCGAATCACGCTTGGTATACCTTCTGGTACGTGATCCCCACGCTGCCGATGTTCCTGCTGTTCCCTTTCCTCTTGTCAAAATGGGGATTCTGGTGGACATTGACGGCAAGCGCTGTCGTGACTGCAACCTGTTTCGGTCTGTTTGCGCTTGCTGTCAGAAAGTTCGGCATCGAACTGCTGTGAACCTGCCCGTGCATGGTCATGCTCAGGCATGGTCATTTTCGGGTATGCCGTTTCAACGATACAAATGGAGGAATGAACGATGAAAGCTAATGTAGGTGGGATTGATCGTATACTTCGAATCGTCGTTGGCCTGGCGCTGATCGCCTGGGTACTGTTCTTTGGCGGCCCGGTCTGGGCCTGGATCGGCGTGCTGCCGCTGGCGACCGGACTGATGAATTTCTGTCCAGCCTATAGTATTTTCGGCGTCAGCACCTGCAAAACCAAACCGACCGAGTAACTTACCCCTGCGTCACGGCGATCTCGCCGTGACCGCTCTCGCCACGGTTGTCGTGCCAAGTGATACGCACGGTATCGCCCACCTTGGCATCGCGCAAATAAAAGGTCAGATAGGGATTTTTTGAGATTCCCGTGCCCCACTGCGCTTCCAGCACGGTCTTGCCGTTCAGCGTAGCCGTCAGCAGCTGGATGAAATGCGCGGGAATGGTTTCGTCGAGGTCGTTCTTGCGACGACCGGTTTCCATCGGGTGGCTGATCAGCGCCTTGACTTCCGTGATACCGCCCTTGAGTTGGGCCCGCATTTTCATATCGCGCATCATTCTGTTTCCCCTCAACATCCGCTCAATGAAACTTCAACCTGTTTCACTGCACTGAAATACTGATCGCCGGCCTTGACGATCACCTGCACATTAGAAGTCTCCGCCATCTTGATACGCGTCACGACAGCAGGTTCGGCACCGTTCGAGAACATGAAATTGGCGATCAGCGGCGTCGGATTCTTGTCGACCAGGATGGCGATCGCCTCGGTACCAGCGATGCGGCTCCTGACTTCAACCTGCACCACGGCCCCGTTCTCGGCAAAATCCGGCGCCACGATGTCGATCTCCTGACTCGGTGTCTCTGCCGGAACTTCCAGCCCTTCCACCGCCTCCGATTTGGTCGTCGCCTCGAACGCAGCCTTGTTCCAGATTGCCGCCAGCGCATGAATCGGCGTCAGCAGCAGGGCAGCACCTGCCCCCAGCATCAATTGCAGAAAACTTCTGCGCTGCATATTCCAGACCGGTTTGTTCAATTGAAAAATCCTTCCTTCTTCGGTTCCAATGCCATCAGTTTGAGTTGATTCAAGCGCGCCTCGACAATCGACTGCTGATAGAAGTCGCCGTCGTTCGCTTTTGCGGCCAGGTCCATCTGCTCCAATGCACCCTGCAGATTATAGCGGCGATAATAAGCTTCGCCTTGCGCCTGATGTCGCAACAGATTCTTGCCCTGCATGGTGTAGGCCTGTGACTTCAACTCATAGAAATACGGATCGTCCGGATAGGCCGGCTGCTTCTCCTCAACCAGCTTCAGCGCCAGATCGGGCTGGCCCTTGGCAAGAAAGTGTTCGGCATAGCCATAGGCCAGCGCACGATGATTGGGAAACTGGTTCAGCGCCTGCGCATACTGCTTGCCAGCCGCTTCGGCATCGCGTTGCGCCACCAGCACTTTGGCGGCAAAGGTTTCGATATAGGGATGGCGGGGAGCATTCTTGCGTAGCCATGCCACCTGTTCGGCTGCCGCCTCCAGATTGTTGTTGCGCATCAGCGCCAGACCGAGACCATACTGTTCGGCCGCTTCGTTGCTGAAACGACGCTCGCGTATGCTCTCCCGAAAATATGTGACTGCCTGTGCGGCGGAACCGTGTGCGGCGCGCAGCTTGGCACGCACATACTGGAATTCCTGACTGTCCGGCACCTGGCGATAAGGCATACTATCGACGCGATTCTTGACATCGGTGATACGTTCCGTGGTCAACGGGTGGGTACGCAGGAAGGACGGCGCGCTACCATCGACGAAGCGCGAACTCTTCAGCATGGTATTGAAGAAATCCGGCATGCCGCGCGTATCGAAACCGGCACTATCCAGAATCTGCAAACCGACGCGATCGGCTTCACGTTCATGTTCGCGCGTGTAGTCGAGCTGCTTTTGCACGGCACCAGCCGAAGCTGCCGTCATCGCTCCGCTGCCCAGTTGCGGATTGGAACGTGCCGCCAGCAGAGCCAAGCCCAGTGAAGCGAGATTGATCAGCGTGTCCTGTTGCTGCTGCGCCAGCATGCGCGCCAGATGTCGCTGCACGACGTGGCCGATTTCATGGCCGACCACGCCTGCCAGTTCGGATTCGTTATTCGCCGCCAATATGAGCCCGGTATGGATGC
>JAEWTK010000070.1 GCA_023459535.1 Pseudomonadota bacterium | reverse complement strand
CACGGCAACCAGCAACGTCACTTTCGGGAAATGCAAAACACCATCCAGCATGGGCTTATAGGCCGCAATCAACCAACGGTTAAGCGGATTGTGCGATTCCGGCCGGATTTTGCCGCGGATGAACAAGGTCATCAGCACCGGAACCAGTGTCACCGAAAGGCCCGCAGCAGCAGCCATGGCATAGGTCTTGGTATAAGCCAGCGGTGCGAACAGTTTGCCCTCCTGCGCTTCCAGGGTGAATACGGGGATGAATGACAGGGTGATGATCAGCAGGGAGAAAAACAATGCCGGACCGACTTCCGTCGCGGCATCGATGATGGTCCTGATACGCTGCGGATGGTCTGGCTCGCCATGGGTTTCGCGGTAATGTTCCAGCTTGCGGTGGGCGTTCTCGATCATGACAATCGCCGCATCCACCATGGCGCCAATCGCGATGGCAATGCCGCACAGAGACATGATATTGGCAGTGATACCCTGATGGTACATGACGATAAAACTGACCAGCACGCCCAGCGGCAAAGCCACAATGGCGACCAAGGCGGAACGCAAATGCCAGAGGAACAGCAGGCAGACCAGCGCCACCACGACAAATTCCTCGATGAGCTTGTGGGTGAGATTGTCGACCGCACGCTTGATCAACTTGGAGCGGTCGTAAACTGTCACGACTTCTACCCCCGGCGGCAGGCTTTTTTTCAGTTCAGCCAGCTTGGCCTTGACCGCGTCAATCGCCTCCAGCGCGTTCTGTCCGGCACGCAGGACAATCACGCCGCCGGTCACCTCCCCTTCACCGTTCAGCTCCGTGATGCCGCGCCGCAACTCGGGTCCCAGTTGAATGCGCGCTACATCCGACAACAATACCGGCGTTCCTTCTGCACTCACTGCTAAAGGAATATTGCGAAAATCTTCCAGCGTTTGCAGATACCCGTGGACGCGCACCATATATTCGGCCTCGGCCAACTCGACCACGCCACCGCCGGTTTCCTGGTTGGCATTGCGCACGGCCTCTACCACGACGGACAAAGGCAGCCGGAAATAGCGCAACCGGTCCGGATCGACCTGAATCTGATACTGCCGCACAAAGCCGCCCAGCGTCGCCACCTCGGACACACCGGGAATGGTCTTCAGCTCAAACTTGAAAAACCAGTCCTGCAAGGCGCGCAACTCACTCAAATCGTGCTTGCCTGTGCGGTCAAGCAGTGCGTACTCATAAACCCAGCCCACACCGGTCGCATCCGGTCCAAGTGCCGGATTAACGCCCTGCGGCAATGCGCCGGACACCTGACTCAAGTACTCCTGCACCCGCGAACGCGCCCAGTACTGGTCGGTGCCATCCTCAAACAGGATATAGACGAAAGAATCGCCGAAGAAAGAATATCCGCGTACCGTCTTCACTCCGGGCACCGACAGCATGGCAGTGGTCAGCGGGTAGGTCAGCTGATTCTCCACGATCTGCGGCGCCTGCCCCGGCCACGGGGTGCGAATGATGACCTGCGTATCGGACAAATCCGGAATGGCGTCCAGCGGCATCTTCAACATGGAATACACGCCCCAGGCAGACACCATGAGCGTAATCAGCAGCACCATTAGCCGGTTGGCGCTGGACCAGCGGATCAGTTGCGCGATCATCGTGCGCCTCCCTGCCTGCGGATGTCTGCAATGTCGTACTGTCCGCTTTGGCTATCCAGCTTGAGGGAAAACTGCACCAGATCGCCAGCATTGATGCCATCAAGCTGCCGAGGTTCTGAAACACGGAATCCCATCGTCATCGACGGCCATTCCAGCGCAGGGATCGGGTCATGCGCCAGCACCACCTTGCCTGACTTGACGTCCACTTCGATGACCTTGCCCGTGCCTTCCGGCATGGGCTCTTCAATTGGCATGTCACGCATGTCATGACCTGCATGCGCGTCTTCCGCATCCACCCCTGTTACTGCCTCAGGCTGTTGCGCCAACCTGGCGAGCACGCCGGACAACGAAGCCTCCGAATCGATCAGGAACTGGCCGGAAGCCACTACGGTTTCCCCTGCATCGAGCCCCGTGCGTATCTCCGTGCGCCCGTCTTGCTCCTGCCCGGTTTCTACTTCCACAGGCATAAAACCAGACCCTTGCCTGACAATCACGACCTTGCGAAGGCCGGTGGCGATGATACTCTCGCTGGGGATAGACAGCGCATCCCGCGACACCCCTTCGAGCCTGACATTGCCGTACATGCCGGGCCGTAGCAAACCGTTGCGATTGGCCAGTTCCACCCGCACGCGCGCAGTGCGCGATACCTCGTCCAGCGTCGGATAGATATAATTCACTTCGCCAGCAAAGGCTTCTCCCGGCAAACTCTGCAGCTCGACTTTGGCAGCGGTGCCCGGCTTGAGACGCATGATATCGCGCTCAGGCACCTCGGCAACAAGCCAGACCGTCGACAGGTCGGCGATCTGAATCAGCGAGGACCCGCTCATCAATTGCGCCCCCTCGCGTACACTCAGCTCGGTGACGACGCCGGAGGCAGGCGCATAGACGCCAAAACGCTCGGTGGCCCGCCGATTTCGTGTAATCGCAGCGATCTCGCCACTGGTCATGCCCAACAAACCGAGACGGCCTTGCGCCGCCTGCGCCAACCCTTCGGCAATAGTGGCATCCTTGTAATCAAGCAGGGCAAGGTATTCATGCTGGGCTGCCAGAAGTTCCGGGGCATAGATCTCGGCGATTTTCTGGCCCTTGCTTACCGGGTCTCCCACCGCTCGCACCAGTAGCCTGTCGACAAAACCGGCAATACGCGGCTGTACGCTATAAAAACGGCGCTCGTCCGGTTCAATACGACCCACTGCGCTCAGCCGGTCAGTGAAACTCGCCATCTCAACACTGGCCAGGCGGATGCCAAGATTCTGCATGGTTTGCGAGGAAATCATGACACCGCTATCCTGCGCCTCTGCTTCCGCATATTTCGGCACCAGCATCATATCCATGAAGGGTGACTTCCCCGGCTTGTCGAACTTTTGCCCCGGCACCATGGGGTCATACCAGAACAGTACCGTTTTGCCGCTATCGTCCTGCACGACACCATCAATACTTACTGGTGCATGCGCGTCATGCTCGGAGTTGAGTGGCTTGAACCAGTAAACGGCAAGAATGACCAGCAGCACAATGACTGCCGCAATCATCATCAGATGTGAACGTTTCATGATGCACCCCCAGGAAACAGACGGTCGTCGTTCATCAGATACCCCACCTTGACCATCGCCCGTTGCAGCGCCGTCATGATGGCCCAGTGTTCTATCTGCACCTCAAGCACGGCCCTGCGCGCCTCCCATACTTCCGACAATGGCTGGTTGCCTGCAGCGTAGCCTGCCTCTGCAAGGCGCAGACGCATATCCACTGCAGGCAACAAGCGTTCCTGATGTTCTTCTTCACGCGCCCATGCGGTCTCCCATTCGGCACGTGCCGCTTCAAGCTGGGCCGCCAGTTCCTGACGTTTGTCTTCAGTCAGCTTGCGTGCCTTTTCAGCCAGCAACAGCTTCTCGGCTGCACGCCTGTCCTGCCGGTTGGCGCGGTCGGTCTGCAAATCAATCGCCACCTGGAAAGTGAGCATGTCACTCAAATCATTGAAACGCCGCCCATAACTGATCTCCCAGCCCCAGTTCTGCAATCTCTCAGTTTTCGCGCGTTCAAGTTCAGAC
>JAEWTK010000069.1 GCA_023459535.1 Pseudomonadota bacterium | reverse complement strand
CTCCAGCGGAATCTCTGCAGTGGCACGACGGATATGCGTGCCGCCGGACCCGCCGTTCTTCTTGGTCAGCCAAGAGGCCGCAGCAAGATCCTCATCCGACATCTGCTGCAGACAGACCGGCGGACGTGGAATATTCAGCACATCAAGCAACGCAAAGAATGTAATGGCCCGCTTCATATTGCGCACCACCCGCACCGAATTGCCGATCAGCGGCATGTACTGCTCGACCAAGGCCAATAATGCCGGCTGTGTTTCGAACCCGCTGCCATAGACCAAACCAAGCGGGCCTTGTAGTGCGATCTCTTTCAATGTTGCTTCCAGCTCGGCCGCATCGAACGCACCATCGCTGTATTTCAACGCATGCAGGCCACTGGCAAACTGACCGGTATCGCGGTCCGCGAATGCATCCAGCGCAATCACCTCATAGCCGGCAGCGACGGCAGCCTGCACAAAAGGCCGGGCAGACACCGAGGCGATAACGATTTTCTTGTTATTTTTCAGAGGGCTGTACTGGATTCAGTTAACAATCAGAGGCTATTACGCGCCATCTCAAAAGCAGCAAGAAAATCCAGGTACTGCTTCTGCTCACTCTCCAGCATTTGTTTCAACAGGTTGTGCTGGGTCTTGTATTTGACGTTACCGATAGCCAATGCGCCGATGCCATAGGCCTGGGTGCCTGCGATGGCAACGCCGTCCGCGAACACATCCACACCTTCCGCACCGGTCGGCGGCACCGCGTTAACATCCGCCACCACTTTCAATTTCGAGGATTGCGCCATTTGCGCAAGGGTCATGACGCGCACCCCGGCGGCAGCACAGCAAAGCGCGATATCCGTATTCTTCAGCACCTCGATCTTGAGATCATCGCTGCTGCCATCAACACACTTGATATCGACGCCGTAACGCGCGTTGTAGGACTCGGCCTTGGCCTCGACAGTCGCCATGGTGCGGTGAGCCACCAGTTCCACCTCGGCACCGTATTTGGCCGCGATAACAGCGGTACAGCCACCCACTGGACCGGTCGCGCCGAACACACTGACCTTGCGTCCGGCCAAATCACCACCAAAATTCTTCTTCAGGTGCTGCTCGACCTTGGCCATCATGCCGGCTGCCGTAGTGAAGGCGCCGGACGGGTCGGCAAACACCGAAACCTCGAATGGCGGCACCATGGATGCGCGTGCAGTTGCCAGCATATCCATTGCCACATCGATATCACGACCGCCGATAAAGATGCACTCGCGCTTAACGCCACTCGGACTGCGCGAGAAAATAGCATCCTGCACTAGGCCGGTCACTTCATTCTGTTCGATATTGGTGTAGGCCATGATTTTGTCGAACCCGGCGTCATAGGCCATGTTGACGTCAAACGGGCTGGCATTCTTGGCTGCAGTGATTAAATGCAGAATCGATACTTTTTTATCCATTTAATTAACCTCAAGTTTTCAAAATTTTCAAGCTGACTAGTGTTGTGATCGGCCTAATAAAAAATGCAAACTGTAGCGATACGGATAACACCCCGGATTCCGTACATTATCAGCTGGCGTCGCGCAGTATTCCGCCCCGATTTCGTCCCTTGCACAACAAAAATGAAACTTGTTTTTCTTCAGCGTACCTATCTTGCAATGCCTCAAGGCATTGCTCTGCCTGCTCCTGACTGGCCAAGACGGCAAAACCGGTAGGACCCCAAGAGCTTTGGCCAAAACAAGGCAAACCTTGCCCATCCAGCCATTCCAGCACTTTACTTACGCGCGCACTGGCATAGCGGCCGCCTTGAACCGGTGCAAAATAATCGCCGGTACGCTCTTGCAACTCCCGTATCGCCGCACCAAATGTCTGGAGGTCATGTTCGGCCAGCGCCGGCAATGCCTGCATCAGCACCCTGCGGCACAGTTCGGCAGCGATATCCGCAGGAAACTCGCCCAGCGTCCGGAAGGCCTCTGTCTCTTCGCTACCATGCACCCCGATATCGGACCGGTCAAAAATCAGGATAATCCGCCACTCCTCGGGGAAATCCGCCCGTGCGATCACTGGTGGAACCAATGTCTGCGGGCCCCTGCCACCATCAATGACCACACCGCCTTCGGCAAAAGTGCCCAGGCCGATGCCGGAACGCGCACCGCGTTCGGTCAGCAACGCCACATCCTGCAGAATCAAACCGAGCTGATAAAGCTTGTTGAGCGCCAGCCCCACAGCCAGTGACATCTGCGTGCCGGAACCCAAGCCCGAATGCTCGGGAATGACTTCCGTCAACTGCATGTGCATGCCGCCATCCAGCTTGAGCGCCCGGCCGATCTTTTCCGCTACCGCTATCGCGCGCGGTGCCCCCGGCCCTTCCGCCGAAAACTCTGGCGTGCGCCATGCAGTCAATACAGTACTGGGTTGATCCAGCGAAACCCCGATACTGCCAAAGCGTCGGCCAAGACCGCCATTCAAATCAAAAAACCCCATATGCAATCTTGCGGTCGTC
The DNA here is from genome assembly GCA_023459535.1 of Pseudomonadota bacterium. Lineage (GTDB taxonomy): Bacteria > Pseudomonadota > Gammaproteobacteria > Burkholderiales > Methylophilaceae > UBA6140. The sequence continues at coordinate 7,648 of JAEWTK010000069.1, read as the reverse complement.
GACACATGGACGGCTTCTTGCAAAACGGGATCGGCTAAAGACATAAAGGAATCAGCTGCTTTAAATGTGAATCAATGAAAGCTGCAATTGTATCGCAGCAGGCAACGCTTTGATAACCTGCAGTTCTGCTGTTTTTCCACCACGCTCATAAAAATCGCCTTCGACAGATCAACACACTTCAGTCAACGTCTGACAAATGCTAGAATTGGTAGGCTTTTATGGTGTTATTCCGCATTGACCATCATTTCATATCGCTTGCATAATCCATGAGCTAAGGAAGCACTGAATTAAATAAGCGAGCGGGATGAAGTGCAGCCACAAGGGTTGTGTCCGTCAAGACGGCTGCCAAGGCAGCTCGGCTTGACGCCACAAGGCGCCCGGAACGCAGCAGCCGAGATAGTATGTGTTATACAGCGAGGTTGCGAGTACCGCGCAACGCAGCAATTCACCCGCGTAGCCATTTAATCAGCGCTTCCCTAAATACTTGCGCAGAATAGCTGTTGCCAAGTTGGCACCAATTCAAACGCTTTGAATTATAGAGAGAATCAAATGCAAAGTTCGGGCAAAAGCCAGACTGATATAAACAGCACGATCCACGAACATGTCGCCTGTCCCGCCTGCGGCTTACTATGTGATGACCTGACCGTAAGCCGGAACGCATCCGGCATGCTGGAAGTGAGCCCGAATACCTGCGCCAGAAGCGTGCAGTTCTTCCAGCGTCCATTGGTCGATGCCAGCCCACGCATCGCCGGCAAGCCCGCAACCCTTGATGCCGCCATCGCCAGGGCAGTCGAAATACTTAAACAGTCCAATCAGCCTCTAATCTCCGGTCTCGGCACCGAAGTCCAAGGCATGCGTGCCATCATGAGTCTGGCTGACAAATCCTGTGCCAGCATCGACCACATGAACTCCAACGCCTTCATGCGCAACATCCTGGTGGTACAGAATTCCGGCTGGATGACCACTACCCTGACCGAAGTCCGCAACCGCGTGGACCTGCTGGTCGTGGTCGGCACTGACATCGTCAGCCTCTTCCCGCGCTTCTTCGAACGCAACATCTGGAACCGGGAGTCCATGTTCGGCCAAGAAACATCAAAAAGAGAAATCGTTTATCTGGGCGGGCGCAACATCGACACTTCAGCCGGCGTCGCCCCAGACGGACCCAAGCCTGACGTGCTGCCATGCGACCTGGAGCACCTGCCTGAGGTAGCCGCAGCCGTGCGTGCGCTGGCCAACGGCAAGAAATTGCAGGTCACCGAAGTGGCAGGCATTGCCGTTGCAGAGCTGGAAAAACTCGCAGAACGGCTCAAGGCGGCCAAATACAGCGTCATTGCCTGGGCAACAGCCACACTCGATTTTCCGCATGCCGAACTGGCGATTCAGAACATCAGCGAACTGGTGAAAGACCTCAATCAGACCACCCGCTCGTCCAGCCTGCCGCTGGGTGGCAATGAAGGCGAGATGAATGCCAACCAGGTCAGTGCCTGGATATCGGGTTACCCGATACGCACCTCTTTCGGCAAGGGTTACCCGGAATACGATCCCCTTTACCTGTCTGCCGACAAACTGCTCGATAGCAACGAGGCCGATGCCCTGCTTTGGATATCTTCCTTCAATCCTGAACGCACGCCGCCGCAAACCAGCATCCCGACCGTCGTCTTCGGCCATGCTGCCATGAAGCTCGACCAGGAACCGGAAGTATTCATCCCGGTAGGCACACCCGGCATCGACCATAACGGCGTCAGCTTCCGCTCCGACAACGTGGTATCGCTACCGCTCAGCCAGTTGCGCCAGAGCACCCTGCCCAGCCTGAGCACCGTGCTCACTGCCATCGAACAAGCGCTATAAGTTTTCAAGGAATCCAGAATCATGCTCATCAAACTGACCGGCGGCACTGTTTACGATCCGGCCCATGGTATCGACGGCAAGGTCATGGATATTTATATCCGTGACGGCCGCATCGTCGACCGCCCCCGCGACGGAGAACGCATAGACCAGGATCACAACCTGGCAGGCAAGGTCGTCATGGCAGGCGCCATCGACATGCACACGCACATCGGCGGCGGCAAGGTCAATATCGCACGCACGCTGCTACCGGAAGATCACCGGGCCGATCCGGTTTTGCATACGGAGCACTGTCGCGCCGGTTGCGGCCATGTCGCTCCATCGACCCTGACTACCGGTTACCGTTATGCCGAAATGGGGTATACCGCAGGCTTCGAACCGGCCGTTCTGCCGATCAATGCCCGCCAGGCCCACCTGGAAATGGGCGACACGCCGATCATCGACAAAGGCGGCTACGCCATGCTGGGCAGCGACGACCTGCTGCTACGCATGATGGCGGCCAACAAGGACCAGAATGCCATCAATGACTATGTGGCTTGGACCCTGCATGCCAGCCAGGCAATCGGCATCAAGGTCGTGAATGCCGGCGGCATCAACGCTTTCAAGTTCAACCAGCGCATGCTGGACCTGGATGAAAAGAACCCGTATTACCAAGTGACGCCGCGCGACGTACTGCAACGCCTGTCGCGTGCCGTGCATGAACTGGGCATCCCGCATCCGCTGCATGTGCACGGCAACAACCTCGGGGTGCCGGGCAACGTCGAGACCACGCTCAATACCATGGCCGGCGTCGAGGGCTATCCACTGCACCTGACCCATATCCAGTTCCACAGCTACGGCACCGAAGGCGACCGCAAGTTCTCATCCGCTGCGGCGCGCATCGCCGAAGCGATCAACAAGAACAAGCACGTCTCCGCCGACGTCGGCCAGATCCTGTTCGGCCAGACCGTCACCGCCTCCGGTGACAACATGGCGCAATTCCGCAACCATGCCGCAGGCAGCCCCAACAAATGGGTCTGCATGGACATCGAATGCGATGCCGGTTGCGGCGTCGTGCCGTTCAAGTACAAAGACCAGAATTTCGTCAACGCCCTGCAATGGGCCATCGGTCTGGAAATCTTCCTGCTGGTGGACGATCCGTGGCGCATCTTCCTCACCACCGATCACCCGAACGGCGCGCCGTTCACCAGCTACCCGCACCTGATCCGCCTGTTGACCGACAAGACCTTCCGCAACGACATGCTGTCGCGCATCAGCCCAGATGCTCAGAAGCTGAGCACGCTGGCCTCGATCGATCGTGAATACAGCCTGTATGAAATCGCCATCATGACGCGTGCCGGTGCCGCCAAACTGGTCGGCCTGCATGACCGCGGCCATCTGGGCGTGGGTGCCGCGGCAGATATCACCGTCTACACCGACCATGCCGATCGCGAAAAGATGTTCAGCAAGCCGGATTATGTCTTCAAGGACGGCGAACTGGTGGTCAGGAACGGCTCTGTGGTCAAGGTCACCTGGGGTACGACGCATGTGGTCCGGCCGGAATTCGACCGCAGCATCGAAAAGGAAATCGCCAAATATTTCGAGACCTACCACACGGTCAACATGGAACACGTCAAGGTCACCGACCAGCAGATCGCCGACGATGGCCGCGGCCATGTCCAGGTGCACGAGTGCAAGGGCCGCAGAGAGAAAACCGCATGATGCTCAACCAATATCAACACAAGGTCACGCTATGATCATTAACGGCGTCCACATCGACGACACCTTTGCCGAAGCATTCAACATGCGCGGCACGCGCGTCATCATCACCGCGCAGAACCTGAAATGGGCCTACAACGCCGCCAACGCCATGACCGGCTTTGCCACTTCCGTCATCGGTTGCGGCGTCGAAGCCGGCATCGAGAAGGAACTGACGCCAGACCAGACGCCGGACGGCCGTCCGGGCGTGACCATCCTCATGTTTGCCATGGGCAGTGCGGTACTGATGAAGCAACTGGAAACCCGCATGGGCCAATGCATCCTGACATGCCCGACGGCTGCCGCTTTCTCCGGCATCGAAGGCAGCAAGGAAGAAGTAACACCCATCAGCCTTGGCAAGAACCTGCGCTTCTTCGGCGACGGTTTCCAGATTTCCAAACAGTTCGGCGGCAAGCGCTACTGGCGCGTGCCGGTCATGGACGGCGAGTTCATCACCGAGGAAACCACCGGCATGGTGCGTGCCGTCGGTGGAGGTAACTTCCTGGTGCTGGCCGAATCGCAGCCACAGGCGCTGGCAGCCTGCGAAGCGGCGATCGAAGCCATGCGCAAGATTCCCAACGTCATCATGCCTTTCCCCGGCGGCGTCGTGCGTTCCGGCTCCAAGGTCGGCTCCAAGTACAAAGCCATGTTCGCTTCGACCAACGATGCCTTCTGCCCGACACTGAAAGGCCTGACCAAAACTGAATTGTCGCCCGACATCGAATCGGTCATGGAAATCGTCATCGATGGCCTGACCGACCTCGACATCCGCAAGGCGACCCGCGTCGGCATCGCCGCCGCTTGCGAACTGGGTGCGAAAAACGGCATCAAACGAATTTCGGCCGGTAATTATGGCGGCAAGCTGGGACAGTTCCAGTTCCATCTGCGCGATATCATGGCCGACCCGACCCTGAACGACCTGACTGCGGAAGTAAAAGCATGAGCGCCCTGACCTTCACCCTCAAGACAGCGCTGCAGCAACGTCTGGACCTGTCTGCCCTGACTCCGGACCAGCTTGCCGGCAAATCCAGGACGGATATCGCCGCCATCCAGTTGCCATACGGCAGAAAACAATTACGTGTCGATGAGGCCTTTGACCTGGCCGGCGGAGATACCGGCAATATCGTCTTTGCCAACAGCAATGCCAAACTGGATTACATCGGCAGCAAAATGAAGTCCGGCACGATTACTGTCCATGGCGATACCGGGGCCTATCTCGGTTTTCAGATGCGTGACGGCAATCTGACTGTGCATGGCAATGTCGATGCTTACGCTGCCAGCGGCATGTCCGGCGGCCTGATCCAGATTCACGGCAATGCCGGCGACTTCCTGGCTGCCGCCATTCCCGGCGACCGCAAGGGCATGAAAGGCGGCACCGTGATTGTCACCGGCAATGCCGGTGATCGCGTCGGTGACCAGATGCGCCGTGGCACCCTGCTGATAGAAGGCAATGTCGGCAGCTACTGCGCTTCGCGCATGCTGGCCGGCACCATCGGCGTGCTGGGCACAGTCGGAGAATATGTAGGCTACGGCATGCGCCGCGGCACCCTGCTACTGACCAGCAAGCCGGCCATGCATGCCACGCTGCAGGATTGCGGTGCACACACGTTGCCTTATCTCAGCCTGATGTTCAAATCCTTTGGCACCCTGCCAAGCAAGTTTGCCAGCATCAGCAGCAATCGCGTACAGCGTTATGCCGGTGATGTCGCCAACGACGGCAAGGGCGAGATCCTCATCCTGCAATGAGTCCATCACCAAACTGAACGCAATGAATTCGAGACTCAATCTCCGGATGCCGCAGAAATGCCGCATCCGGTGCAGTGATAGACCCACCCTTTGAAGGAAAGCAAGCGTCCTCATGAAGTTCGACCGCAACGGCCCCAACTGGCTTAATCTCCCCAACCTGCCGCTGACATTGAAAGTACTGTTCATCGGCTATCTGCTGGTCATCGGCCTCGGCCTCTGCATGGCTGGCCTGCAGATCATGATGACGCACGGTATGGCCGACGGCGAAGTCGGCCTGTCGCTGGATGATGTGGTCTACAGCTATTACGGCAACCGCAACGGCACCACACTGGAGACCAAGCTGAACGGCTCCATGCAGGACAAGGCACCGCTGGAAGTACGCACCGAGATCATCAAGTGGGCGCGCAACGGCGCGCCGGAATCCGAGTGGGAGCCGCGCTTCCGTGAGGTCTTTGCCCAACACTGCATCAAGTGCCACAGCACAATTCCTGGCATTCCGAACTTCACGCAATATGAAGATGTGCAAAAAGCCGCCGTCATCGATGAAGGCGCCAGCATCCAGAACCTGACGCGCGTTTCGCACATCCACCTGTTCGGCATCAGCTTCATTTTCTTTTTCATGGCGCTGATCTTCAGCCTGTCCGTTAACGTCCCACGCTGGCTGAAAGAGATCACGATCGCATTGCCCTTCGTTTTCCTGATCCTCGACATCTTTTCCTGGTGGCTGACCAAATGGCATCCGGGATTTGCCTGGTTCACCATTATTGGCGGCTTCGGCTATAGTCTGGCATCCGCCTTCATGTGGTTCACCTGCATGTACCAGATGCTGATCATGTCGCGTAACGGCAAGGTCTACGGCAATGCCTGGGAAGCCGACATCCGGCTCGATGACCGATAATCGTCCATTGCCACCTCAATAACCCATGCCGCCATCATTACAGAACAGTACTGCCGACCTTATATGCCCCGTTATCTGACCGCCGCGCTCTACAAGTTCGTCTCCCTGCCCGACTACAAGGAGCTACGAGAGCCGCTACTGGCCTTCTGCGAATCCCGTGACATCACCGGCACCCTGCTGCTGGCGGAAGAAGGCATCAACGGCACCATCGCCGGCATGGAAGCCGATATCCGCGCGGTACTGGCTTTCCTGCACTCGGCCGATATCTTCAAGGGGCGGCTGGCCGACCTCGAACACAAGGAATCCTGGTCGGATAAAAAGCCCTTCTACCGGCTCAAGGTCAGGCTGAAAAAGGAAATCGTCACGCTCGGTGTGCCGGAAGTAAAACCCAGCGAAATGGCTGGCACCTATGTCAAACCGGAAGACTGGAATGCGCTGATCAGCGACCCGGACGTCATCCTGATCGATACCCGCAATGATTACGAAGTCGGCATCGGCACCTTCAAGGGCGCCATCAATCCCCAAACCCACAGCTTTTCCGAGCTGCCATTCTGGGTGGCGCAAAACCCCATCCTCAAGGAAAAACCCAAGGTTGCCATGTTCTGTACCGGCGGTATCCGCTGCGAGAAATCCACCGCCTATATGCGTAGCCTCGGTTATGACGAGGTCTATCACCTGCAGGGCGGCATCCTCAAATACCTGGAAACCGTGCCGGAAGAACAATCCATGTGGCAAGGCGAATGCTTCGTCTTCGATGAGCGGGTTTCCGTCGGCCACGGCTTGAAGCCCGGCGATTACCAGTTCTGCCGAGCCTGCCGCCATCCGCTGAGCCCCGAGGAGCGACAATCACCGCTGTTCGAGCAAGGCATCAGCTGCCCACATTGCCACGGCAAGGTCAGTGAAGAAAAGAAACGCGCACTGGCGGAACGTCAGAAGCAGATCGAACTGGCGCGCCAGCGCAACCAGGTGCATGTTGGCGCCAAATACACCTCCGTCGCCAACCGGTCGAAAACAAACCAGATCAGGCACAAGGCAAGCCAATCCGCCCAAACCGGCAAAGCCGGGAAACAGGACTGAAGCTAAACCGGCGCGGTGGTGGGTCTTAGTGTTGAAACATCTTAGCGCCGCTGGTATTTGGCCTGCAGCGCCGCCGCATCGCTGGCCGGCACCGAAGCCCGTACGCGGACACTGGAGTCGAACTGCTTGTCCAGAATGCGGCCGTTGAGCTTTTCCACCTCGCGGCAGAAACCGTCAAAACTGGCGTAATCCATCTCCAGCCCGATCTCCCCCATTTCGACATAAGGCATGCGCACCGCCGCATCCAGCGCCAGCTTGGCCGTGCCGCCGTAGGCCCGCGCCAGGCCGCCGGTGCCGAGGTTGATGCCGCCGTAATAGCGGATGACACCGACGCAGACATTGACC
>JAEWTK010000068.1 GCA_023459535.1 Pseudomonadota bacterium | reverse complement strand
GGCCGGGACCCTGTCGACCAGGGATTCCAGCATTCTCAATTCATCGTCCATCTGCTCCATGACCGCAGTGCTGTTCAGCGACATGCCGGCCATATCGGCACTGTGCTCGCCTGCAGGATCACGGACGATTTCATAGGCCGTGTCATGGCTGGTGCTGATCTGTTGTCGCTGGCGGCCGAAGCGTAATTCGCTCTCGCCATAGCGTGTCCAGGTATAGAGCCGATGAGGCTCGGCGCTGAGGTAAACGGCGCCGCCACGCACGGCGACGATGGCCATGCTGGAGACGAGGTGAAAGGGTTTGCTGCGCGTTCCCAGACTTGCCAGCACGCTGCCGGTCAGCAGTCGCAGGCCTGAAAGGGCGGAGCCGCCTACCAGTTCGACGGCGGTCCCACCCTTCAGCAGAAAGGCATCATGACCGATGCTGAAGACCAGTTCGCCGTCGTGGGCGACGACGATCCTGCTGCCCGCCCGGATGCGGCTCCCAGCGTCGGCCTGGCGGTTATTGATGAATACCGCGCCCTGCAACTGGTGGATGCCGGTTCCGGCGAGTGCTTGTGCCGGCAGGGCAAGCATCACCGGCACGGCCAGAGCTGCCTGTATGAATTTGCGGCGTGAAGTGCTGGTCGGGGCATATGATCGCTTGTTTTGCAGATAGACTTTCACGCTGGTTCCTCCATACTTCAGGTTTTGTAGACGACATCTCCATCAAGGATGGTGTAACGGACTTTGCCTGCCAGTTCCATGCCGGTAAATGGGGTGTTCTTGCCTTGGCTCTTCAGTGCGCGTGCTTCGATTTTCCAGTATTGCTCGGGGTCGAAGATGCAGATGTCGGCGCTTGTCTGTAGTCCGAGGTGACCGCTCTTGAGGCCTAGAATCCCTGCCGGTCTGGTGGTCATGCATGCGATGGCTGTACTCAGCGGCAGTGACTGTTCCTCTGCCCACTTCAGCGTCAAGGGCAGCAGCAGTTCCAGCCCGGTAGCGCCTGCTTCTGCTTCACCAAAAGGCAACAGCTTGGCATCTTCGTCCACCGGCGTGTGATCTGAGCAAACGGCATCGATGGTGCCGTTTGCGAGTCCTTGTCGCAGGGCATCCTTGTCGCGCTGCGAGCGCAGTGGCGGTTGCAGATGACAATTGGCATCAAAGAAGCCGATGTCATATTCGGTCAGATGCAGATGGTTGGCCGCGATGTCGCAAGTTACCGGCAGACCTTCGGCCTTGGCCGCAGCCACCATGTCGATGGATTCGGCAGTGGACAGCCGGCAGACATGCAGACGTGCGCCAGTCTCCCTGGCGAGGCGAAGCATGGTCGCCAGCGCGATGGTCTCCGCTGCGGCCGGGATTGGACGTAGGCCCAGACGGGCGGCAATCTCACCATCGTGGGCGACACCATTCGCGGCCAGATAAGTGTCCTGTGGGTGCAGCCAGACGGTAAAACCAAAGGTGGCGGCGTACTGCATTGCGCGCCACAACACCAGCGTGTCGGTAATCGGTTTGTCTGCCTGCGAGAAGCCGACGCAACCGGCCTCCGTCAGTTCGCACATTTCCGTCAGGTTGACGCCCTGCAGCTGTCGGGTGAGTGCGCCAAGCGGATAAACGTGCGCCAGATTCAATTGGCGGGCGCGATGTTTGAGCATCTCGACCAGGCCTGGTTCGTCGAGTACGGGGTCGGTATCAGGCGGGCAGGCCAGGCTGGTGACCCCCCCGGCAGCGGCTGCCAGCATTTCGCTTTCCAGTGTGGCTTTGTACTCGTAACCCGGTTCGCGCAATCTGGCAGAAATGTCGACCAGTCCCGGGCAGACGACCAGGCCGGTGGCGTCGATCACCTGATTGGCAATGAAATCCGCCGGCGCTTGGCCGATGCCAACCACCTTGCCGGCTGCGATAAACAGATCCTGTTGGGCATCGACGCCATTTTGCGGGTCGATCAGCCGGCCGTTTTTGATTTGAATCTTCATCAGTTGTTACCTGCAAGAATGGACATCACCGCCATGCGCACTGCAATCCCGTAGGTGACCTGCGGCAGGATCACGGACTGGCGGCCGTCGGCGACGGACGAGTCGATTTCGATACCGCGGTTCATCGGCCCCGGATGCGTGACGATGGCATCGGGTTTCGCCAGCGCCAGCTTTTCCTGGGTCAGGCCGAACGTCTTGAAATACTCCTGCGCGCTCGGCAGCAGTGCGCCGGTCATGCGTTCGTTCTGCAGGCGCAGCATCATGATCACATCGACGTCCTTGAGACCGGCTGCCATGTCGTGATAGACGTGCACGCCCATCTTTTCGACATGTTCCGGTAGCAGCGTCTTCGGTGCGATGACGCGAACTTCCGGCACGCCCAGTGTCGTCAGGGCGTGGATCTCCGAACGGGCGACACGCGAGTGCAGGACATCGCCGACCAGCGCCACGCGCAGGTTATGCATTTCCGGCTTGTAGCGACGGATGGTGAAGACGTCGAGCAGGGCTTGGGTCGGATGGGCGTGGCGGCCATCGCCGGCATTGATGACATGGATGTGCGGTTTGACGTGCCTGGCAATGAAATGCGCAGCGCCGGATTGCGCGTGACGGATGACGAACATGTCGGCGTGCATCGCCGTCAGGTTGTCGACCGTATCAAGGATGGTCTCGCCCTTGGATTGCGAGGAGGTGCTGACATTCAGATTGATGACGTCGGCAGACAGTCGTTTCGCTGCGATCTCGAAGGTGGTGCGCGTACGCGTGCTGTTCTCGAAGAAGATGTTGCAGACCGTCTTGCCGCGCAACAGCGGCACTTTTTTCACTTCCCGCTCGGCGACGCCGACGAAGGACTCCGCTGTATCCAGAATCTGGGTGATGATGCTTTTCGGCAAGCCTTCAATCGAAAGCAGGTGTTTCAGCTTGCCGTCATCGGTGAGTTGCGGGTTATGCATCTTGGCTTTCTTCCAGGGTGAGATAAAACCGGCCAGTCTTGTCCTGCATCAGTTGCAGGTTGCGGTCTGCCGGCAGTTGCATGTCGTGTGCGCAGAATTGCGGTGTGATCGGTAGTTCCCGTCCGCCACGATTGACCAACACGGCCAGTGAAATACTGGCCGGCCGGCCGTAATCGAACAGTTCGTTCATGGCGGCGCGTATGGTACGACCGGTGTAGAACACATCGTCGATCAGAATGATATGACGGCCCTCGACCTCGAAAGGAATCTGCGAGGGCAGGGTGTCCTGATGCAGTCCGCGCTGACTGAAATCATCCCGATAGAAGGACACATCCAGCTTGCCGTGCGCGATATCCTTGCCCAGCAGGGGCAGCAGGCGCTCCATCATCCAGACACCGCCGCTGTGGATGCCGACCAGCGCAGTTTCGTCGTTGATGACCGGTTTGAGTTGCTCTGCCAGCCTGGCAAGCAGTTGCTCGGCGTCCGGCAAATCGATGGTTGACTGCGTCATTGCTTGAGTCCGTCGAAATAGGATTGAAGGATGTGTTGTGCTGCCACCTGGTCTATCATCGGCTTCTGTTTGCGGCCGCCTATGCCCAGCCCCTTGAGGGTCTGGCTGGCCTCCGCTGAGGACAGGCGTTCATCAATCATGACGACAGGCAGGTTGAAGCGGCCTTCGAGACGGCGGGCGAATCTTTTGCACAGTAGTGTCAGCTGATGTTCTTCCCCATCGAGCGAAAGCGGCAGGCCGACGACCAAGGTGACCGGTTTCCATTCCGCGATCAGATCGCCGATCAGGCGAAACCGCTCATTATTGATTTCAGTGGCGATGGTGGTCAACGGATGCGCGATGCCAAGCAGGTGCTCGCCCAGCGCGACGCCGATACGTTTTTCGCCGAAATCGAAGCCCAGTACGCTGCCCTCAATGTGAGCGATGGGTTTGGAAAAACCAGGGGCTTGCGTGGTGTCAGGTTGTAGATTCTTCTGCTCGGCCGCGCGTGTCGCCATCATGCGTGGCCCGCCTGTTCAGAGAGTGCGGCGAAGTCGATGCCGAGCAAGGCCATGGCGGCGCTGAATTTTTCCTCATTCGGGATATCGAAAATGAGCTTGTCCTGCGACTGCTCGCTGTCCGGTTTGACGGAAAGCCAGGCATTCTGGGCCATCTCCTCTTCCAGCTGCCCGGCTGACCAGCCGGCGTAACCGAGTGTCACCAGCATTTTCTCTGGCCCGTTTCCTTGGGCAACCGCTTCAAGGATGTCCTTCGAGGTCGTCAGGGCGGTATCGCCATGTACGGCGATGGTTGAATCCCAGGAGCCGGTTGGCTGGTGCAGAACGAAGCCGCGGTCGATCTGCACGGGTCCGCCGAAATGCACGGCTGTTTGCGCCAGGTTGTTATTTTCGAGCTGCAGGTTGATCTGTTCGAACAGGGCGTCCAGCTTCATGTCGATCGGGCGGTTGATGACGACGCCCATGGCGCCATCCTGGTTGTGCTCACAGATGAAGGTGACGGATCTTGCAAAATAAGGGTCTGTCATCGCAGGCATTGCGATCAGGAAGTGGCCGGAGAGATTTACATTTTCCACGAGGCGAATTATCTCATAAATATCAGCTGGATAAATAGCAGAGCTGGCGCATCAGGCTTCCAGATAACCTGTCACTTCCAACCCGAAACCGGTCATGCTTGGCATTTTTCTTGGAGTCGCCATCAGCTTCATTTTGCGGATGCCGAGGTCGAGCAGTATCTGGGAGCCTATGCCGTAGTTGCGCAGGTCCTGGCGGATGCGTACCGGCTCGTCGGCATGCTGGATGCGCTCGACCAGGTCTGCTCCGCCTTCATTATGGTTGAGTAGGATCATGACGCCGGTTTCTGCCTGCTGGATGGTCTGCATGGCTTTTAGCGTGTTCCAGGAGTGACTGTTGCTGGTGCTGTCGAGCAAATCGAACACCGATAGTGGTTCATGTACGCGCACCAGCGTTTCGGTCTCCGCGTTCGGCTCGCCCTTGACCAGCGCCAGATGCGTTGCATTGGCGATTTTGTCTGCATAGGCGATCAACCGCATTTCACCATAGGGGGTCATGACGGTGCGCTCGGCTGCGCGTTGGACCAACGATTCGTTCTGGTTGCGGTAGTGAATGAGGTCGGCAATCGTGCCGATCTTGAGTTGATGCTGTTTGGCGAATGCCATGAGGTCAGGCAGGCGCGCCATGCTGCCGTCGTCATTCAGTATCTCGCAGATGACCGATGCCGGTTCCAGACCGGCGAGTGCTGCCAGATCGCAGCCGGCTTCGGTGTGGCCGGCGCGAACCAGGACGCCGCCATTCTGTGCCGCCAGCGGAAAGACATGGCCGGGGCTGACAATGTCTCCAGCGCTCGCATCACGGGCGACAGCGGCCTGTATGGTGTGTGCCCGGTCTGCTGCCGAGATGCCGGTAGTGACACCGCTGGCGGCCTCGATCGATACTGTGAAGTTGGTGCGCATGCTGCTGCCGTTCTTTTGCACCATGGAGGGCAGGTTGAGCTGGCGGCAACGTGCTTCGGTCAGGGTCAGGCAGATCAGTCCGCGACCGTATTTCGCCATGAAGTTGATGTGTTCGGCCGTGGCGTATTGTCCGGCGAGTACCAGGTCGCCTTCGTTCTCCCGGTCTTCTTCATCGACCAGGATGACCATGCGGCCTTGGCGGATTTCCTCGATGATCTCGCTGATGGGGCTGATGGCAGTGGTCATCAGGCGCTGTCCCCACTGTCTTCCATGTTCCACTGCGCCATACGTTCCACATAGCGGGCAATTAGGTCGATCTCCAGATTGACGCGGCTGCCGATGCCGAGATTCTTCAGCGTTGTTGCTTCCAGCGTGTGTGGAATCAGATTGATGCTGAAAGTGTCCTTGTCGACCTCATTGACGGTCAAGCTGACGCCGTCGACCGCGATGGAGCCCTTGACCGCGATGAAACGCGAAATCATGTGTGGCGCGCGGACTACCAGCCACCAGCAATCGCCGACTGCTTCGAATTTGACCACTTGTCCCACGCCATCAACATGGCCGCTCACCAGATGGCCACCCAGGCGGTCGGAATAGCGCAGCGCTTTTTCCAGATTGACGGGGCGTGTTGTATCAAGACCTACGGTACAGGACAGTGTTTCCCTGGAAACATGCACCTCAAAAAAGTCATCACCCAGGTTGACGGCAGTCAGGCAGACGCCGTTGACGGCGATGCTGTCGCCGATGGCAACATCGGCAAGGTCGAGTGTGCTGGTGTCGATAACGAGTTTGACATCGCCATCCACGGGTGTGATGCGTTTTATTTGGCCAACGGCTTGTATGATTCCGGTAAACATAGTGTAATTTTAGCAGGTAACCCTGATAAATTGAGGACATCCATCAATTTGATGCAACAATCCCTGCAGATGGCAGTCTTGTTATCAGGTGGTCTTTGAATGAGAGCTGGTACAGAAATCATGTTGAGAACAAATATTCGTTCCGCCCCCCGATCTGTCAGGCAGCCGATGGTGATGGCGCTGCTCTGGTTGATGGCGGCGCTGCTCATGATCCGGGAGGCAGAGGCAAACGACATACAGGCCTACCATGAGCGTCCGGATGTGCGGGCATTCATGGCGCAAATGGAAGAGAAACACGGATTTGCAGCGCAGGAGCTTCAGGAGGTGTTCGCCGGCGTCAAGTTTCAGCCTGCCGTCATCAAGGCCATGGAGCCGCCAAGTACTCCCGGCGTGCGTTCCTGGGAGCGCTACCGCTCCAGATTCGTCAATCAGAATCGGATCAATGGCGGTCAGCGATTCATACGCGAGCATGCAGCGGACTTGCAGCGCGCCAAAAAAGTCTATGGAGTGCCGGAAACCATCATCGCGGCCATCATCGGCGTGGAAACGTTGTACGGCCGGCATACCGGCAACTACCGCGTGATTGATGCGCTGACGACGCTGGCCTTTGATTACCCACGGCGGGCGGAATATTTCCGCAGCGAGCTGGAACAGTACCTGCTGCTGGCCAGAGAGCAAGGTCTCGATTATTACGCGGTACTCGGCTCCTATGCCGGCGCGATTGGTCTGCCACAGTTCATGCCGACCAATGTGCGGCAACTGGCCGTGGACTTTGATGGCGACGGCAAGGTGGATCTGCGTAACAGCGTGGTCGATGCGATCGGCAGCGTCGCGCATTATCTTTCCGTCCACGGCTGGCGCAGCGGCGAACCGGTCGCAAGTCATGTTGCCTTCGACGAGGCGGTGCCGGATACCTGGATAGAAACCATCCTGCCGGTCATGACCAAAAAGGATATCCAGCATGTTGGTTTCAACACCAGTATCGCGCTGGATCATTCGCTGAATTTCGCCGTGATTCCGCTGGAAACTCCGGATCGGCCGGCGGAATTCTGGCTGGGCTTCAATAATTTCTATGTCATCACGCGCTATAACAAGAGCAGCTTTTATGCGATGAGCGTCTGGCAGCTGGCCGAGGAGCTGGTCAGCCGCCGTTGAACATCAATGTAAGGCAACAAACCGGCATTTCCCTGCTAGAATCCGCCCATGTCGTTTTTTAAATCCCTGCCTTTCGAGCTGTTCGTCGGTCTGCGCTATACACGCGCCAAACGCCGCAACCATTTCATCTCCTTCATTTCCATGACCAGTATGGTCGGCATCGCTCTCGGTGTCGCTGCACTGATCGTCGTGCTTTCGGTCATGAACGGCTTTCAGCAGGAGTTGCGCTCGCGCATCCTGGGCGTGGCTTCGCATATGCAGATCACCGGGCCGGATAACCAATTGGCCGATTGGCAATTTATCGCCGGGCGGGTAAAGGACGAGCCGCATGTACAGGCGGCGGCGCCCTATATCATGGCGCAGGGCATGTTGTCCTATGGCCAGGCGGTGCAGGGCGCAATCGTCCGTGGTGTGCTTCCGGCGGATGAGGACAAGGTGGCGGAGATCGGCGCCCATATGCGTGCCGGACAGCTGGCCGATTTGCGGTCCGGTGAGTTCGGTATCGTGCTTGGGGCTGAACTGGCACAGGCGCTGGGTGTGTTGATTGGCGACAAAGTGGTATTGCTGGCGCCGCAGGGGCAATTCACACCGACCGGCATCATCCCGCGGATCAAACAGTTCAGGGTGGTCGGTCTGTTCCAGATCGGCATGTATGAATATGATGCCGGTCTCGCGCTGATCCATATGGATGATGCGGCGGTGCTCTATCGCATGGGTGACAAGGTCAGCGGCCTGCGGCTGAAACTCGATGATCTGTTCCGTGCGCCGGCCTTGACCCATCAATTGAGTGCCAGACTCGGTGATTATGGCAGCTATTACGTTAGCGACTGGACGCAGCAACATGCCAACTTCTTCCGTGCGGTGCAGATGGAGAAGCGTGTCATGTTCATCATTCTGACGCTGATCGTCGCCGTGGCTGCATTCAATATCGTCTCGACCCTGGTTATGGCGGTGACGGACAAGCGTGCGGATATCGCCATCATGCGTACCTTCGGCGCCAGCCCGCGCAGCATCATGCAGATATTTATCGTGCAGGGGGCTCTGATCGGGGCAATCGGCACGGTCATTGGCGCTGTCATCGGCATCATTGTCGCGCAGAACATCGATGTCATCGTGCCGGCCATCGAACGCCTGTTCAATATCCAGTTTCTCGCCAAGGATGTTTATTACATCAGCGACCTGCCTTCGCAGCTGCTGTGGTCCGATGTCGGCATGATCGTTGTGCTTTCTTTCGTGCTGAGTCTGCTGGCGACGCTTTATCCCAGCTGGAAAGCGGCAAAAATGAACCCGGCCGAGGCCTTGCGTTATGAGTAACTCTGTCCAGACAACCAGTATCCTTGCCTGCAGCGGCTTGCATAAAACCTATGCCGGGCTGGAAGTTGAAGTGCTGAAAGATATCGCCATCGAGATTCATGCCGGCGAACAGGTTGCCATCGTTGGGGCTTCCGGTTCCGGCAAGAGCACCTTGTTGCACCTGCTTGGCGGGCTGGATGAACCTAGTTCGGGCAAGGTCAGCATACTTGGTCAGGATCTGGCAAGGCTGGACGAGGCTGGGCGCGGTAATCTGCGCAATCAGGCCTTGGGCTTTGTCTATCAGTTCCATCATCTGCTGCCGGAATTCACGGCACTGGAAAATGTCGCCATGCCCTTGCTGATCCGTCGTATTGAACGGTCGGAAGCGTTGCGTCAGGCGGGTCAGGTATTGACCAAGGTAGGTTTGGCTCATCGCATGGAGCACATGCCGGGCGAACTTTCCGGTGGCGAACGGCAGCGTGCGGCAGTGGCGCGCGCCCTGGTAACCGATCCGCAATGCGTGTTGGCGGATGAGCCGACCGGTAACCTTGACCGGCATACTGCCAATGCGGTATTCGATCTGCTGCTCGATCTGAACCGTGATCGTGGCACAGGGCTGGTCGTGGTGACCCACGATCTCGAGCTCGCAGCCAGGCTGCACAGACAATATCGTCTGCAGGATGGCGTTCTTTCTCCTATCCGGCTCTAGTTCCTAGTTGATTGCTCTTGCGCTGATATTCGTTCTCGGTGCCTGGGCTCTACAGCAACTTCCTGCATTGCCTCATCTGGCATGGGCGCTGGTGGTCCTGCCACTGGCCTTTGCTGCATTCTTCACGCGACGGTCGTTTGCCTGGTATTCACGGACACTGCGTCGGCTCAATCTGACCCTTCTAGCCTTTGCCCTTGGCTTTTTCTGGGCTGCCGGTTTCGCTCAGATCAGGCTGGCCGATCATTTGCCTGCGGAGTGGGAGCGAAAGGACATTCGGGTCGTCGGGGTGATTGCCGGCATGCCGCAGCCCAACGAGCGCGGCCTGCGTTTCGAATTCGATGTGGAGCAGGTGCTGACGCCGGGCGCAGTCGTACCCGGCCATATCTCGCTATCGCACTACACCAATGGTTTTGCGGGACAGCAGAGCGAGCAGCCACAGGATCATGCAGTTTATCGAGCCGGGCAGCGCTGGCAACTGACCGTGCGCCTCAAGCG
>JAEWTK010000067.1 GCA_023459535.1 Pseudomonadota bacterium | reverse complement strand
CGTGCGTGGCCTTGTGTGCCAGCATGGGCTGACCGACGATATCGCCGATGGCGAAGATGTGCGGCACATTGGTACGCATCTGTTTGTCGACGGCGATGAAGCCGCGATCATCGACGGCAACGCCGGCGTTTTCGGCGCCGATGTTCTTGCCGTTGGGGCGGCGGCCGATAGCGACCAGTACGCGGTCATAGACCTCGACACCGGCAGGCGCGTTCTCACCTTCAAAACTGACATGGATGCCGTTTTTCTTGGCTTCCATCTTGGCAACCTTGGTCGACAGCATAATCTTTTCAAAGCGCTTTTCCATACGCTTTTGCAGCGGACGGATCAGGTCACGGTCGCAACCGGGAATCAGGCCATCCATGAATTCGACTACGCTGACCTTGCTGCCGAAGGCATCGTAAACCGTCCCCATTTCCAGACCGATGATGCCGCCGCCGACGACCAGCATGCGCTTCGGAAAATCGGCCAGCGCCAGTGCGCCGGTGGAATCCATGATGCGCTCGTCCTCGGGAACGCCCGGGAATTTTGTCGCCTGCGAACCGGCGGCGATGATGGCGTGTTCGAAACCGACCTTGGTGACTTTGCCGTCATCAGCCGTTACCGCGATCTGGTTGGGGCTGGTGAATTTGCCGACGCCTTGTACGACGGTGACGCCGCGCTGCTTGGCCATCTGGCCGAGGCCACCCGTCAGCTTGCCGACGACGTCGTTGGCCTTCCAGTCACGTAATTGTTCCAGGTCGATCTTCGGTGCGCCGAAGCTGACGCCGTGATGACTAGTTTCTTCCGCCTCGGTGATGACCTTGGCTGTGTGCAGCAGGGCCTTGGACGGAATGCAACCGACATTGAGGCAGACGCCGCCTAGTGTGGAGTAACGCTCAATCAGCACGACCTGTTTGCCGAGGTCGGCAGCACGGAAGGCAGCGGTGTATCCACCGGGGCCTGAGCCGAGTACCACAACTTCCGTGTTGAGGTCGTTGTCGCCGCTGGCGACAGCCGGAGTTGGCGCTGGAGCGGCAGGCGTTGCCGGTTCTGCCTTGGGTGCAGCAGGGGCCGCCGCTGCCGGCTTGGCTGCCGGTGTTTCGGCGCTGGCCGCTGCACTGGCTTCTGCATCCAGCAGCAGGATCAGCGAACCTTTGGCGACCTTGTCACCGACCTTGACCTTGATTTCCTTTACTGTGCCGGCGTGCGAGGAGGGGATATCCATCGAAGCCTTGTCGGATTCCAGCGTGATCAGCGGATCTTCCTTGGCGATGACATCGCCCG
Organism: Pseudomonadota bacterium; assembly: GCA_023459535.1. GTDB lineage: Bacteria > Pseudomonadota > Gammaproteobacteria > Burkholderiales > Methylophilaceae > UBA6140. The sequence continues at coordinate 5,502 of JAEWTK010000067.1, read as the reverse complement.
CCTTGACCAGCACTTCAATGACATCGACGCTATCGAAATTGCCGATGTCCGGCACTAAAACTTCAGTTAACTGACTCATTCATCTAAACCTTTTTTTAAGCCACAGAGCGCACAGGGTTCACAGAGCCGACTGATCGAGATTTTTGAGATTGATCCGCGAACCTTGTCCATCATTGTCAATTCCAGGTTCCAGTCGTTCGAGGGTATCTCTGTGGCCTCTGTGAACTCTGTGGCCAAGAATTAAAGTAATAATCTGCGCACGTCGGACAGCATCATGCGCATATGGCTGGTGAAGCGGGCGCCATCTGCACCATCGATTACACGATGATCGTAGGATAAGGATAGCGGCAGCATCAGGCGCGGCTCGAAGCTCTTGCTCTGGGCGTTCCAGACGGGTTGCATGGACGAGCGGGATACGCCGAGAATCGCGACTTCCGGGCAGTTGATGATCGGCGTGAACATGGTGCCGCCGATACCGCCCAAACTGGAAATGGTGAAACAGCCGCCCTGCATCTCTTCGATCTTGAGTTTGCGCTCGCGGGCCTTGGCTGAGAGTTCGCCGAGGTCACGCGCGATGTCGAGCACATCCTTCTGGTGCACGTCGCGGACGACAGGGACTACCAGGCCGTCAGGCGTATCGCAGGCGAAGCCTATGTTGTAGTAGTTCTTCATGATCAGGCTGTCGCCATCGGCGGAAAGCGAGGCATTGAAGTTCGGGTAGGCCTTCAGCGCATTGACCGAGGCCTTGATCAGGAAGGCGAGCATGGTCAGCTTGACACCGCGTTTCTCGGCCTCGGCCTGCATGGATTTGCGGAAATCTTCCAGATCGGTGATGTCGGCCTCGTCGAACTGGGTGACATGCGGTGCCGTGACCCAGTTACGATGCAGGTTGGCACCGGACAGTTTCTTGATGCGAGACAGCGGCTTGGTTTCGATCTCGCCGAACTGGCTGAAGTCGATGACCGGCATCGGCAGGGCAGAAAGCGCCGCACCTGCACCGGCCCCCATATTCTCGGTGCGTGGTTTTGCCAGCTCGCCCTTGACGAAGGCTTGCACGTCACTTTGCAGGATACGGTTCTTCGGACCAGTGCCCTGCACCAGCGCGAGGTTCACGCCAAGCTCGCGGGCGAACTTGCGCACGGACGGGCTGGCGTGAGAGGCTTTGCCGGAGGCCACGATGGGGCTGGCGCCGATGGGATTGGGTGTGGCCGCCGGCTGAATCACCTTGGGTGGTTCAGGTGCCGGACGACTGGGTTCCGGAATCACGGCTTTCGGTGCTTCCTCGACCTTGGCCGCTGTTGCAGGCTTGGCCTCTTCTGCCGGCTTTACTGCTGCCGGGGTGTCGGCATCACTGCTTTCCAGCGTCAGGATAAGGGTGCCCTGGGCCGCCTTGTCGCCGACCTTGATCTTGACTTCCTTGACCGTTCCGCTGAAGGGCGCGGGGATGTCCATCGATGCCTTGTCGGATTCCAGCGTAATCAGTGAGTCATCCTTGTTCACGCTGTCGCCGGCTTTTACCAGCACCTCAATGACATCAACGCTGTCGAAATTCCCAATATCAGGGACGAGTACTTCTTTCATTGCCATTTTCTGATCGTCTCCTGAGTTAAACCGTCACTGGATTCGGACGGGTAACATTGATCTTGTATTTCTTGATGGCTTCGGCGGCCTTGCTTGCAGGCAGCTTGCCTTCATCAGCCAGCGCCTTCAGTGTAGCCAGCACGACGTAGTAGCGATCAACCTCAAAGAAACTGCGCAGGGCTTCGCGTGAATCCGAGCGGCCGAAACCGTCCGTACCCAGCACGACATAACGCTGCGGGATGAAGTTGCGGATCTGGTCGGCAAACGACTTCATGTAGTCGGTGGAGGCTATGACCGGACCTTCGGCCTTGTTCAGGCACTGGCCGACATAGGTTTCCTTTTGCTTCTTCTCTGGGTTGAGCAGGTTCCAGCGCTCGACATCGAGGCCTTCGCGACGCAGTTCGGTAAAGCTGGTGACGCTCCAGATATCGGCGGCGACTCCCCAGTCCTTTTCCAGCAGTTCCGCGGCGGCGATGACTTCACGCAGGATGACGCCGCTGCCCAGCAATTGGGCCTTAGGGCCCTTTGCCTTGGATTTGCTGAACTGGTACATGCCCTTGAGGATGCCGGCTTCTGCGCCCTTGGGCATTTCCGGATGGCTGTAATTCTCGTTCATCAGGGTGATGTAGTAATAGACATCTTCCTGGTTCTGCACCATACGGCGCAGGCCTTCCTGAATGATGACGGCCAGTTCATAGGCGAAGGTCGGGTCATAGGAGACGCAGTTGGGGATGGTCGCGGACATCAGGTGGCTGTGGCCATCCTCGTGTTGCAAGCCTTCACCGTTCAGCGTGGTACGACCGGCAGTCGCGCCGAGCAGGAAGCCGCGTGCGCGCGAGTCGCCCGCTGCCCATGCAAGGTCGCCGATGCGCTGGAAGCCGAACATCGAGTAGAAGATGTAGAACGGAACCATCTGTACGCCGGTCACGCTGTAGGAGGTGGCGGCAGCCAGCCAGCTCGAGAAGGAGCCGGCTTCGTTGATGCCTTCCTCCAGAATCTGGCCGTCCTTGGATTCCTTGTAGTACATGACCTGGCCGGCATCCTGCGGTTCGTACAACTGACCGACGGATGAATAGATGCCGAGCTGGCGGAACATACCTTCGATACCAAAAGTACGGGCTTCATCCGGCACGATGGGGACGACATACTTACCAAGATGTTTGTCACGCACCAGGGTGGATAGGATGCGCACGAAGGCCATGGTGGTGGAGATCTCGCGCTCGCCGGTGGCGCCCAGCATGTTCTCGAAAGCCGACAGTTCAGGCGTGACGAGTTCGTTGCCCTTGCGGCGGCGCGATGGTACGAAGCCGCCCAGCGATTGGCGGCGGTCCATCATGTATTTGATTTCAGGGGAGTCAGCTGCCGGCTTGTAGTAGGTGAGATTCTCCACTTGTTCGTCGGTCAGCGGCAGGTCAAAACGGTCGCGGAATTTCTTCAGCGCTTCGATACTCATGCTCTTCTGCTGGTGCGTGGTGTTCTGGCCTTCGCCTTCCTCGCCCATGCCGTACCCCTTGACGGTCTTGGCGAGAATGACGGTGGGCTGGCCGGTGTGATTGACTGCGGCATGATAGGCGGCAAAGACCTTGTGTGGGTCGTGACCGCCACGATTCAAGCGCCAGATGTCCTCGTCGGACATGGCGGCGACCATCTCCTTCAGTTCCGGATACTTGCCGAAGAAGTGCTCACGGGTGTAAGCGCCACCCTTCTGTTTGAAGTTCTGGTATTCGCCGTCCAGGCATTCTTCCATGCGTTTCTTCAGCAGGCCGTCCTTGTCCATGGCGAGGAGCGGATCCCAGTAGGAGCCCCACAGCACTTTCAGCACGTTCCAGCCTGAACCGCGGAAGTCCGCTTCAAGTTCTTGCACGATCTTGCCGTTGCCGCGTACCGGGCCGTCCAAGCGTTGCAGGTTGCAGTTGATGACGAAAATCAGATTGTCAAGTTTTTCGCGCGCTGCGAGGGAAATCGCGCCGAGTGATTCCGGCTCGTCCATCTCGCCGTCGCCGCAGAACACCCAGACCTTGCGATTTGAGGTATCGGCGATACCGCGGTCATGCAGATATTTGAGGAAGCGTGCTTGGTAGATGCCGGCGATCGGGCCGAGGCCCATGGACACGGTCGGGAACTGCCAGAAATCCGGCATCAGCCACGGGTGCGGATACGAAGGCAGGCCTTTGCCGCCGGTCTCTTGGCGGAAATTGTCCAGCTGTTCCTCGCTGATGCGGCCTTCGAGGAAGGCGCGAGCGTAGATACCGGGCGAGGAGTGACCCTGGAAATACACACAGTCGCCGCCGAAGCTCTCGTTGGCGGCGCGGAAGAAGTGGTTGAAGCCGACATCGTACAAGGTTGCGGCTGACTGGAAGCTGGCGATGTGGCCGCCGAGCCCCGGGGATTTTTCGTTGGCACGCAGCACCGTCATGATGGCGTTCCAGCGGATCAGGGCGCGGATCTTGCGTTCCATGCCGGGATCGCCCGGCAGCTTTTGCTGCAGATGGGCAGGAATCGTGTTTACGTACGCAGTAGTCGCGTTGTAAGGCAAATAGGCACCGGAACGTCGCGCCTTATCAACCATGGTTTCAAGCAGGAAATGGGCACGTTCTGCGCCTTCATTTTCCAGAACGGAGTCGAGTGATTCGAGCCATTCTTGGGTTTCTTGCTGGTCGATATCGGGGGTTAATGCCATGTAGGAGTCTCCAGGAAACTTTTCTTCAGTTGCGATGGGTATAATCAGTCAGAAAGCTGCATCAAACCGGAATACCAAATTTTTAATTTAATGATGCAGGGCAAGGTTATGCAGGTGGTTTGGTCTAACCTTAAAAATATATGCGCAATTTAAGGTGCAAGCGCGGTCCAGAAAGTCGCTATATTGGCTTTTTTGCCGCTATTGGTCAAGTTTGGCACCGTTTTTCCGGCTTGAAAGTCTTGCGCTATGCTACTCAAATCTAAGTGAAAATTAAAAGGCAGCTTATGTCCCTACAGCTTGAACAAAATCTCATTCCGGCCGACGAAAAGGCGCTGGATAAAAGTACTCATATCCTTTTCGTCCTGCCGCCAGAAAAACCGTCCAACCTGCCGTTTATTACTGCGCTGGAAGCCAAGCTGAAGCGTAATCACGGCAAGTATGCTGACCTGCAGAAAAACGCACTGACGATGGATCTGCCGAATGGTGCGTTCGCCAGTTGGGTGGCCTTGGACGCAAAGCACAGCGTATTCAAACGCCACACCAGCCTACGCAAGGCGATCAAGACGTTGCTGGATGAAAAACCGGCACAGCTTGTCATTGCGGTTTATGGTGATGAAGCCTTCCGCCGGGCGGCGGCGCGTGATGCGTATTACGTGGCGCTGGTCAATGCGCAGATTCTGCCGACGCGCAAGTCGCAGAAAGACAAGAGCAAGCCCTTGAAATCCATCAGGTTGCTGGGCATGCAACTGGATGATGCCGCGCGCATCGAGGCGCAGGTGGCTGGGAATACCCTGTGTCGCTCACTCACCATGCTGCCGCCGAATGAACTGACGCCGCAAGTCTATCGGGACAAGATTGCCAAGCTGGCAAAGGCGCAGGATTGGCAGCTGGAAGAATATGACATGAAGAAGTTGCAGAAGCTGGGCGCGGGGGCCTTTGTCGCGGTCGGCCAGGGTTCCGAGCCGCAGGATGCGGCCATCGTGCATCTGAGCTACAGCCCGAAATCGGCGAAGAAACATGTCGCACTGGTCGGCAAGGGGATTTGTTTCGATACCGGCGGCCACAACCTGAAGCCAGCACGTTACATGAACGGCATGCATGAGGACATGAATGGTTCGGCCGTGGCGCTAGGCATATTGCTGGCTGCGACTGAAAGCAAGATGCCGGTCAGGATCGACTGTTGGCTGCCTATCGCGCAGAACCATATTGGGCCTAAAGCCTACAAGCAGAATGATGTGGTG
>JAEWTK010000066.1 GCA_023459535.1 Pseudomonadota bacterium | reverse complement strand
GCAGTAATCTGCTTGTTGAAGCGGATGAGGAAGGCACCCAGAATCATGGAGAACAGAATCGAGAGCAGTGCCATCTGCCCCAGTGCTTCATCGATCACGTTTGCCTGTAGCGCGATCGCCAACAAGGCAAAGCCGAATTCGCCGCCTACCGACAATATCAGGCCGGTACGCACCGAGGTCATGGTGGTGATGCCGCTGGCTCTGACCATCAGGCTGACCATGACCGCCTTGCTGACCAGCATGATTGCTGCACCGATCAGGCCGTAATGCCAGTAATCGACCAGCGCTAGCGGGTTGAACATCATACCGATACCGATGAAGAACAGACCCAGCAGCACATCGCGGAACGGCCGGATGCTCGACTCCACTTGCACGCGGAACTCGGTCTCGCCCAGCATCATACCGACCAGAAAGGCGCCAAAGGCCAGTGACAAGCCGAGGCTACTGGTACTCCAGGCCGCCATCAGCGCCACCAGCAACACGGTCAGCGTGAACAGTTCCGGTGAACGACGCTGCGTGACCAAATGGAACAACGGCCGCAGCAACCATCGACCGGCGAAAAATACCAAGGTAAAGGCGAGCACTGCCTTGGCAAGTACCATCGCCAGTTCGCCCGCCAGCTGATTGGCCGCGATACCGGCGCCGAGCACCGGGATGATGACCAGGAAAGGCACCGCTGTCACATCCTGAAAAATGGACATGGCCAGCCCCAACCTGCCGTGCTGGCTGTTCTCCTCCCCCTGCTCGGTTAGCAGGCTGGCGATGATGGTACTAGAGGATTGCGCGAATACCGCGCCGATGACAAAAGCCATGACAGGACTCCAGCCCGCCAGCCAGAGCAAAATCGCAACGACGATGGTGGTCAGCATCACCTGCGCCGTCCCCAAGCCAAGGACCTGATGGCGCAAGGCGTGCAACTGCGGCAAGGAGTAATTCAGACCGATGGCAAACAGCAGGAACACCACACCGAACTCGGCCAGCGCATTGAAATCCGGCAGGTTGATATTGCTCCCAAAGGCATGGGGGCCAAGAACGATGCCCACCAGCAGATAGCCGAGGCTGGTCGGGATATGCAGGCGCTGAAAAGCAACGATGACCGCCACCGTCGTTCCCAGCAACATCAGGATATGTGCAAGTTGCTCAAGCATTGGTCCAAAGATTCCGAAACGATATTCACATCAATCGGACATCAGCTTGGCTGAATGATTGCGAGCCCACCCATATATGGTTGCAAGGCTGCCGGAATCTTCACACTGCCATCCGCCTGCTGATGGTTCTCCAGTATCGCCACCAGCGTGCGGCCGACGGCGAGGCCGGACCCGTTAAGCGTGTGCAACAGCTCTGGTTTGCCGTTCTCGTTGCGGAAGCGGGCCTGTAAACGGCGCGCCTGAAAAGCCTCGCAGTTGGATACCGAGGATATCTCGCGATAGGTGTTCTGTGCCGGCAGCCAGACTTCGAGGTCGTAGGTCTTGGCAGCGCCGAAACCCATGTCGCCAGTACATAAAGAAACGACACGGTACGGAAGTTCCAGCGCCTGCAGGATATGCTCGGCATGGCCGACCATCTCTTCCAGCGCTTCGTAGCTTGTCTCCGGATGCACGATCTGCACCATCTCGACCTTGTCAAACTGATGCTGGCGGATCATGCCCTTGGTGTCCTTGCCATAGGAGCCGGCCTCGGAGCGGAAGCATGGCGTATGCGCTGTCAGCTTGATGGGCAACGATTCCAGCGGCACGATTTCATCACGCACTGTGTTGGTCAGCGTGACTTCGGAGGTTGGAATCAGATACAACTTACTGTCATTGTGTGCCAAAGAGAAGAGATCTTCTTCAAACTTCGGCAATTGACCGGTGCCGAGCAGAGTCTCCGCATTAACCAGATAAGGTGTGTAGCACTCGGTGTAGCCATGCTTCTCGGTCTGTGTATCCAGCATGAACTGCGCGAGCGCACGGTGCAGGCGCGCAACCGGGCCTTTCATCAGCGTAAAGCGCGCACCGGAGAGCTTGGCGCCGGTATCGAAATCCAGCCCGAGCGGCGTACCGACGTCGGTATGGTCCTTGATCTCGAAGTCGAAAGTACGTGGCGTACCGACACGGCGCACCTCGAGATTGTCTTCTTCCGACTTGCCGACAGGCACACTGTCATGCGGGAGATTGGGTACGTTCAAGAGCAGTTGCTGCAGTTCGGCCTGAATCTCCGCCAGCCGAGTCTCATCGGCCTTCAACTGTTCACCGATACCGGCCACTTCGGCCATGATGGCCGCCACATCCTCGCCTTTCGATTTGGCGATGCCGATCTGCTTGGAAGTGGTGTTGCGTTTGGCCTGCAGCTCTTGCGTGCGGGTCTGCACCACCTTGCGCTCGTTCTCGAGACGCGCGAACGATGCGCTATCGAACTCGAAACCGCGTTTCTTCAAGGTTGCGACGACGCCGTCGAGATCGTTACGTAATGCTTGTATATCTAACATGAAAGTCCTTATTACCGTTTTAGCCACAAATTCTTGTTAGCCACAGAGGACACAGAGTTCACAGAGAAAACCTTCCAAAACACAGACGTCCATGATTCAAGGTTTTGTTTTTGAATTTCTCTGAGTGCTCTGTGAGCTCTGTGGCTGAATATTTTTTGCTATTTGTTCTTTTTACCCGCCTGCCGATCCAGCTCGCGCAGGTGCTTCAGCTTTTCGCCAATTTTACCCTCCAAACCGCGGGGCGTGGGTTCGTAAAAGCTGACGGCCGGCATCCCGTCTGGCAAATAGCTCTCGCCGGCAGCGTAGGCTTCCGGCTCGTTGTGCGCGTAACGGTACTCC
>JAEWTK010000065.1 GCA_023459535.1 Pseudomonadota bacterium | reverse complement strand
GGCCGGGTCGTAATACAGTGCATTGGCGGTGAAATCGCGGCGGACAGCATCTTCTTCCTGATTGCCGAACACATTGTCGCGCAGGATGCGGCCGCTCTCAGCTGTTTTGGCGTGGTCGCTCTCGGCCAGATGGCTGCCGCGGAAAGTCGATACTTCGATGGTTTCGCTGCCGAACATGACATGCACCAGGCGGAAACGGCGGCCGATGATGCGCGAGCGGCGGAAGATGCGGTTGACCTGTTCCGGCGTGGCGTTGGTGGCGACGTCGAAATCCTTGGGCGCGTGATTCAACAGCAAGTCGCGTACGGCGCCGCCGACGATATAGGCTTCGAAGCCGGCTTTCTGCAAGCCTTCGGTGGTCTTCAGTGCGGCGGAACTGAGCAGTTTGCGGTCTATGCCGTGGATGCGACGAGGGATGATCTGCGCGTTCTGGTGGGGATTGTCGGCTGGCTTTTTGCCAGTTTTTTTCTTGCCGGGGTTGAATACCCGTTGCAGCAATTTTTTTATCATCAGAGGTAAGGCCTGAATCCATTCAGCTAAGTGACCGGATTATAACGTAAAGCCAGTGTTTCGGCTTTACGTTATGCCTTCCTCAAAAAAGCCGTCAGGCGGACTGCTCCAGAAACACGCGTACATTCTTCGGGCTGACAAAAACGGTGTCACCTTCGCCGACAGCCAGCTCCTTGAACCTGTCGCGCGTCAGTTCCGCCTCGACGATATCGGTGTGGTCGGCGCGCTGCAGTTCCAGTCGTACCAGCGGGCCGAGCGAGTGGATATAGCTGATGACCGCTTCAAAAGCCGGTTGGTCGCCTCGTGCCTTCTGGATATCGATGTCATGCGGGCGCACATAGGCCGAGGCCGGGCTGTCTTCCGTATCCTGGTGTCCTTCCAGCGCTACTTCGATGTCTCCAATCTGAGCGCGACCGGCATGTACGCGGCTGTGAAACAGGTTGACGTTGCCGAGGAACTTGTAGACGAAAGGTGAGGCCGGGTGGTCGTAGACATCCTGCGGCGTGCCGATCTGCTCGACGTTACCCTGGTTCATGACGACGATGCGGTCGGCGACTTCCAGTGCTTCCTCCTGGTCGTGTGTGACGAAGACGCTGGTGATATGCAGTTCGTCATGCAAGCGGCGTAGCCAGCGGCGCAGATCCTTGCGCACCTTGGCATCGAGCGCGCCGAACGGTTCGTCCAGCAACAGCACCTTGGGTTCGACTGCCAGCGCGCGGGCCAGTGCGATACGTTGACGCTGGCCGCCGGAAAGTTGCGGCGGATAACGGTCCGCCAGCCAGTCGAGTTGCACCAGATTCAGCAGTTCGTGCACGCGGCGGTGGATTTCGGCTTCAGTCGGGCGGGTTTTCTTCGGCCGTACGCGCAGGCCGAAGGCGACGTTCTCGAACACGGTCATGTGGCGGAACAGCGCGTAATGCTGAAAGACGAAGCCGACCTGGCGTTCACGCACATCGCGGTCTGTCGTTTCCTCCCCATGAAAATGGATGCTGCCGGAGTCCGGCCCTTCGAGACCGGCGATGATGCGCAATAGCGTGGTCTTGCCGCAACCGGATGGGCCGAGCAGGGCGACCAGTTCGCCGCTCGGCACTTTGACGCTGACGTTGTTGAGGGCATTGAAATTGCCGAACTGCTTGGTGATGTTTCTGATTTCGATACTCATGGTTTACCTCGTTATTGCTCGGAGAGTTTTTCTTCGTTGCTGGCGTCGCGCTCGATCTTCCATTCGATGAAGCTCTTCAGCGCCACCGTCACCAGCGCCAGGAAAGCCAGCAGCGATGCCACTGCGAAGGCGGCCGCATAGTTGTATTCGTTGTAGAGAATCTCCACGTGCAGCGGCATGGTGTTGGTCAGGCCGCGGATATGGCCGGAAACCACCGACACGGCGCCGAACTCGCCCATGGCGCGGGCATTGGTCAGGATCACGCCGTAGAGCAGGCCCCACTTGACGTTAGGTAGCGTGATGCGCCAGAGGATCTGCCAGCCGGAAGCGCCGAGCACCAGTCCGGCCTCTTCCTCCTCCTTGCCCTGTGCCTGCATCAGCGGGATCAGCTCGCGCGCGACGAAGGGAAAGGTGACGAAAATGGTGGCCAGCACGATGCCGGGAACGGCGAAAATCACCTTGTAGTCGTGTTCGATCAGCCAGGCGCCGAACCAGCCCTGCAGGCCGAAGATCAGCACGTAGATCAGACCGGCGATGACAGGTGAGACGGCGAACGGCAGGTCGATCAGTGTGATGAGAATGCTTTTGCCCTTGAACTCAAACTTGGCGATGGCCCAGGCGGCCGCCACACCGAACACCAGGTTGAGCGGCACGGCGATAGCGGCGGCCAGCAGGGTCAGCTTGATGGCTGCGACCGCGTCGGGTTCGACCAATGCGGCGAAATAGGTTTCTACGCCCTTGCGCAATGCCTCGGTAAAGACGGCGGCCAGCGGGATGAACAGGAACACGCTCAGGAACAGCAGCGTAATGCCGATCAGCGTCCAGCGTATCCACGCAGGTTCTGAAGTGGCACGGCTGTGTGCCACCTTGTTCTGGTAATTTGAATATTGTGAAACTGCGATGCTCGACATAGTGAATTTCCGTTTCTTCTGATTCTGGTCAATCCGCTGTTCAGCGTGCGGACCCGTTACGGCGACTGCTCCACCATTGCAGGCCGTTGATGGCCAGCAGCAGGGCGAAGGAGATCACCAGCATGACCACCGCCACCGCGGTGGCACCGGCGTAATCGTATTGCTCCAGCTTGGTGATGATGATGAGCGGCGTGATCTCCGACACCATGGGCATGTTGCCGGCGATGAAAATGACCGAGCCGTATTCGCCCACGGCGCGGGCGAAAGCGAGGGCAAAGCCGGTCAGCAGCGCCGGGTAGAGTGCCGGCAAAATCACGCGGCTGAAGGTCTGCCAGCGGTTGGCGCCGAGGCTGGCGGCGGCTTCTTCGGCATCGGCTTCCAGGTCTTCCAGTACCGGTTGCACGGTGCGGACGACGAAGGGCAGGCCGATGAAGGTCAGCGCTACCACTACACCCAGCGGCGTGAACGCAACCTTGATGCCGAGCGGCTCCAGCCAGCTGCCGAGCCAGCCGTTTCCGGCAAAGATGGCGGTCAGCGCGATACCTGCCACCGCCGTCGGTAATGCGAATGGCAGGTCAACCAGTGCGTCGACGATCTTCTTGCCCGGAAAACTATAGCGCACCAGCACCCATGCGGTGAGCAGGCCGAATACGGCGTTGATGCCGGCGCCGATCAGCGATGCGCCGAAGGTCAACTGGTAGGAGGCGACGACACGCGGCGTAGTGACTGTTTCCCAGAATTCAGCCAGGCTCAGTTCAGTTGTCTTGATGAAGGCTGCCGAGAGCGGAATCAGCACGATCAGACTGAGGTAGAGAATCGTATAACCCAGCGAGAGGTTGAACCCAGGCAGGACGTTCTTCTGTTTACGCTTTCTGAGTGATGGATGGTTGGCTGTAATGACTTGCGTCATCGGGAGACCTCTTTAAATTCTCTGATTGGGCAGAATGCGACTGCTAATTTAACAGTCAGTTATATTGATTAAAAATAATATGTTCGAATATTTATATGCTAATTAATTATAAAAAAAGATGAGCTTGCACTTTATGTACAAGTAGCAAGCCCGAAGGGAGGAGATAAGTAATGCTGATGCTGCAAAATCAAGCCGCCACTTGCGTGGTGGGTTTGAAAACGGTTGATGGCTGTTGCGCTCTGGCGCTTGCCGGATGTCCTAAAAAGTAGCCTTGTAATAATCTGCTGCCCGATTGCAATGCGATATCGAACTGTCGCTGCGTTTCGATGCCTTCAATCACCGGTTCTGCGCCAAAATCACGTATCAGTTCAAGCAGTTTTGGCAGCGCCTTGCGCAGGTTTTCGTTGTCGCTGGCCTGCTGAATGATGGCGCGATCCAACTTGACGAAATCGGGCGACAGATTCCACAGCCGGTTCAGGCTGGATTGGTCATGAC
>JAEWTK010000064.1 GCA_023459535.1 Pseudomonadota bacterium | reverse complement strand
GTTTTAATCTGGTCAGTCCGCCGCTTGTGGTTTCTCCACTGATACTGGCATTGATGACCTGACGTTTCGCCGGTTGTTGATCGAGTTGTTGTTGCAGCAGGGCAACCCATCCCTGTTCGCGCGGGATGCCGTAAGCGGCTGAGAGACTGTCGCCGAACACCAGAATGACGGGCTTGGAATCAGTGGCTGCCAAGCTGGAGCCGGATGCCGACAGCAGTAACAGCAGGAAAAATTGAATCAACTTGAATCGGAAAATTCTGAACATGCACAAACCTTTTGCGGTTGAAGCCATTTCGTTGAATAAACATGTTACCAGTAGCGGAGCCAGCCTGACGATACTGGATGATCTTGATCTGGCTGTTCATCATGGAGAGCGGGTCGCCATCGTCGGGCGCTCAGGCTCCGGTAAATCGACCTTGCTGGGCTTGCTTGCCGGGTTGGACAATCCCAGTAGTGGAAAAGTGCTGATAGACGGCACAGAGATCAGCAGCCTGGATGAAGACGGACGGGCGGCGGTGCGTGGCCGCAAGATGGGGTTCGTCGTTCAATCGTTCCAACTGCTGCCTTCATTGACCGCGCTGGAAAACGTCATGCTGCCATTGCAACTGGCCGGGCGGGATGACGCTAGGCCGCTTGCTGAGGCGGCGCTGAACAGAGTAGGCCTGGAGCAGCGGTTGAGTCACTATCCTAAACAGTTGTCCGGCGGCGAGCAGCAGCGTGTGGCTATCGCGCGGGCCTTTGCTCCCGGACCTTCCATCCTGTTTGCCGATGAACCCACTGGCAATCTGGACGCGGCTACCGGACAGCAGATCATCGAGTTGCTGTTTGGTCTGAATGCGCAAGCGGGGACGACGCTGGTGCTGGTCACGCATGACAATGCGCTGGCGGCACGTTGTCAGCGGCGTCTGTTGTTGAGTCAGGGCAAATTGGCTGAAGCTGCTGATGTGGCTGAAAGTGTAGCCTCATGATGGCATTGAGCCTGGCTTGGCGCCAGTTCAGAAGTCACTGGTCGGCGGGTGATTTGCGAGTGCTTTTCCTGGCGCTGGTGCTGGCCGTCACGGCCACGACCGCTGTCGGTTTTTTTACCGATCGTATCGATAGTGCCTTGGTTAGGCAGGGTGGCATGCTGTTGGGTGCCGATCTGCTGATTTCGTCGAGCAAGCCTTTGTCGGACAGTTATCAGCAGGAGGCTCAGCGTCGGCAACTGTCTTCCACGCAGACCATGGAATTTCCCAGTATGGTGGTGTGGGGTGAGCAAAGTCAGCTGGCGGAGATCAAGGCAGTTGGTGCTGCGTTTCCGTTGCGCGGTGAGCTGGTCATTTCCGATCAGGTGGCCGCTGTGGGCGTCAGCGATACCGCTCGGGCAGCGGATGCCATTCCGTCGCCGGGCAGTGTATGGGTGGAACCGAGACTGGCGACTTTGCTGGAGGTGAAAGTCGGCGATCTGCTGGAAGTCGGCGAGCGCCAGATGCCGGTCAGTGCCATTCTTGAGCGCGAAGCCTCGCGCGGTGGCGACATGTTCAGTTTTGCGCCGCGCTTGATGATGAACCTGGCTGACGTACCATCAACTGGCCTGATTCAGTATGGCAGCCGCGTCAAATACCAGTTTCTTGTCGCCGGCGATGCAGAGCAGGTCAGACAGTATTCTGCCTGGGCGCAGGCCAATGCCGGCAAGGGCGAGCGTGTGCAGGATGTCAGTGCTGCACGCCCTGAGATCCGCAGTGCACTGGAAAAGGCCCGGCAGTTTCTCGGCCTTTCAGCCATGGTGGGCGTTATCCTGGCGATAGTGGCGATGTTCCTTGCCAGTCTGCCGTATGTTCAGCGCAGCCTGGATACCTACGCCCTGATGCGCTGTTTCGGCGCGTCGCGCAAGCTGATCATGCAGATACTGCTGTGGCAGACCTTCTTGATAGGTTTGCTGGGTAGTCTGCTGGGGTGCCTGCTGGGCTATCTAGCACAAGCGGGATTGGCGAGTCTCGCCGGCAGCCTGTTTCTGGAAACGCTGCCACAGCCAGGCTGGTGGCCGGTGCTCACAGGCCTGCTGTTGGGCTTTCTGACTATGTTGGCAGTGGTCTGGCCGCACCTGGCCAGGTTGACCGATGTGCCGGCATTGCGCATATTGCGCCGCGACCTGGGTAGTATTGACCGCCATCACTGGCTCAGCTTTTTTCCTGGAATCGCAGTCATCGCCGGCATGATTTACTGGCATGCCGGCAGTTTCAAGCTCGGCAGTGCGACCATTCTTATTTTCATGGCTTTGCTTTTGCTTATTGCCTTAATGGCCTGGGCCGGTCAGCATCTTCTCCATCGCCTGTCTGACGGCAGGGGGGGTGTGGGGAAGCTGGGGATTGCCGGCCTCAAGCGCAGGCCCGGCATGGCCATCGCGCAAGTAGCAGGTTTCAGTCTGGGGCTGATGGTGTTGATTCTGCTGGCGCTGGTGCGGGGCGACTTGCTCAACAACTGGCAGGCCTCACTGCCGCCGGATGCGCCCAATCGATTCATCATCAATATCCAGCCGCATCAGATCGAGGGTGTGAAGGCTTTTTTTACAAACGCCGATATTCCCAATGCAGAAGTCTTTCCCATGGTGCGCGGCCGCCTGATCGCGGTCAATGACACCCCACTGGATACCAGCAAGTATGTCGATGAACGCGCTCGCAGATTGGCAGAACGCGAGTTCAACCTTTCCTGGGC
>JAEWTK010000063.1 GCA_023459535.1 Pseudomonadota bacterium | reverse complement strand
GCATCCACCGATGCTGAATCGCTGACCACATCTTCCAGGACCGGCAGAGAGGCACTCCCGGCCTTGATAAACTGCAAGGGCAGATGGCCATCATAGGACTCGGTCAAGCGCGGAACACTATCTTCATGGCTTGTTTCATGGCTCACTTCAAGACTTGGCTGTAGCTGACTTTGCCGACTCAACGCGTTAATCCGGCTCAAGACTTCACTCAAACGATTACCCGACTCTACTGTGGTCTGACTCATAATGCGGCTCCACTTGCGTCAAACGAACGCATCTCATAACCCCGATCACGATAGAACTTGTAACGCACTCTCGCCCTGACCTTGTCCTGCTCATCCTGTCCGACGATCTCGATCAGCCGCGTGAAACGACTGAAAAACGGCGGATAGTCCGGCTGCAGGTTAACCAGCACATCATGGTGCGGCAACTCAGCCGGCTGCCAATCCAGAATGATGGGCGTTTCTGCGGCCAGCTCATGCGCAGCATGACAATGCGGCAGAAAACTGGTCGGCGATTGCGACCAAAGCCTACCCTCGATTGCGCGCACCGTATCCTCATCCGGCGCGAAGAGCACCAACCGCCGCCCCTTCATGACGGCTTTTTCACTCAGCTCGGCCACTTTCTGCAGCTTGTCTTCGACGTTAAAAAAGAACTCGATGCGCGTCATGCTACAGCTTATACCTTGGCTGCACGCTGCTTGAGGAACTCGGTCAGCAAAGGCACAGGGCGTCCGGTCGAACCCTTCTCCTTGCCGGATTTCCAGGCCGTGCCGGCAATATCCAGATGCGCCCAATCGTATTTCTTGGCAAAGCGTGAAAGGAAACAGGCAGCAGTAATACTGCCAGCTGCCCGGCCGCCGATATTGGCCATGTCGGCAAAGTTGCTGTCCAGCTGACCTTGATAGTCTTCCAGCATCGGCATGTGCCAGGCACGGTCCTGCGCACCTTCGCCCGCCGCCAGCAGCTCCCTGGCCAGGGCATCATGATTGCTGAACAGACCGCTCAGATGATGACCCAGCGCAATCACACAAGCGCCGGTCAGCGTTGCGATATCGACAACCGCAGCCGGCTCGAAACGCTCGGCATAAGTCAAGGCATCGCACAGGATCAACCGGCCTTCTGCATCGGTATTCAACACTTCGATCGTCTGGCCAGACATGCTGGTCAGCACATCGCCCGGGCGAATGGCGTTGCCATCAGGCATATTCTCGCAAGTCGGGATGATGCCGACTGCATTGATCGGCAGCTCCATCTCGGCAATGGCCTTGAAGGTGCCGAGCACGCTGGCGGCACCGCACATGTCGTACTTCATCTCATCCATTTCGGCACCAGGCTTGAGCGAAATACCTCCGGTATCAAAAGTGATACCCTTGCCCACCAGCACAACCGGCTTCTGGCCCTTTTTGCCTTTTTTATGCTGCAGCACGATCAGCTTGGGAGGCTGGCGACTGCCTTGTGCCACGCCAAGGAATGAACCCATGCCCAGTTTTTCCATTTCCGGACGGTCCAGCACCTGCACCTCCAGCCCATGCGACTTGGACAAGGCTTTCGCCTGCTCAGCCAGATAAGTCGGCGTACAGACATTGGGCGGCAGATTGCCGAGATCCTTGGCAAGCCTGACACCGGCACCGATCGCCTGCCCCTGTTTCAGCCCGGCTTCTGCCGGTTTGATGTCCGCACGGCTGACGACATTGATCGTCAGCTTTTTGATCCCTTTGGGCGCATCCGCTTTCTTATCCTTGGCGGCCTTGCCCTTCATGCAATCGAACTTGTAGACAGCATCCAGTACTACCTCGGCATGTTGCGCCACCCGCCAGGCAATATCTTGCTTCTTGATACTGAGGTCGGCCAGAAAACTGACGGCATCCGAAGCGCCGCAACTGTTGATGGCCTTGACTGCGGCCTTGACTGCCTGCCGGTAATGCTTTTCATCCAGCTCGCGTTCCTTGCCGAGTCCCACCAGCAATACGCGTTCGCTCAACAATCCGGGAACGGAATGCAGCAGCAGTGTGGAACCCGCCTTGCCATCCAGGTCGCCGCGCTTCAACACTGTAGTCAGAAAGCCACCGGAAGCCGCATCCAGCGCTTCTGCAGATGAGGAAAGTTTGCGCGATTCATAAACCCCGACAATCAGGCAATCACTACGCTGTTTTTCCGGATTACCACTTTTTATGCTAAATTCCATTCACTGTTCCTCATTGTTGAATTTGATTGAATTATCCTGCGTTTTTGCCCCAACTCAAAATATTGACTGATAGATACTTTCCCGCCCATGCTCTTTAAACGATCATTGCTGCAAGAGCTCGTCACCACGGCTGCGGGAGCATTCCTCATACTGGTCGGTATCGTCATCGCGCAGCGGGTAGCCTACTACATCGGGGTCGCCGCCAGTGGCAGCCTTGCCAGCGACGCCATCAAGACCCTGCTGGGCTTCAACATGATCCGCTTCCTGCCCATGCTGCTGTCCCTCAGCCTGTTCCTCGCCGTACTGCTTACACTGTCTCGCTGGTATCGAGACAGTGAGATGGTGGTCTGGTTCAGTGCCGGCAAGAGCCTGTCAAGCTGGATACGTCCGGTCATCTCCTTCGCCTTGCCGGTCATTCTGGTTATCGGTGTCTTAAGCCTGTTTGTCACCCCTTGGGCTACACAGAAGGCTTCGGAATTCCGTGACATGCTGAAGAGCCGCGACGAACTGGCCACCATCACGCCGGGCGTCTTCAAGGAATCGCGCAGCGCCGACCGTGTCTTCTTCATCGAGAGCTTCGATGAACTGGGCAACCTGGTCAAGAACATCTTTGTGCAAAGCGTGCAGCACCAGAAACTCGGCATCATCGTCGCCAGCCAGGGCTACCGCGAAACCGTCGACAATGGCGACAGCTTCCTCGTCATGCAGGATGGGCGGCGCTATGAGGGCATGCCGAACACCGCCGAATACACCATCACCGAGTTCGAACGTTACGCCATCCGCATCGAACCGGCAGAAGTCGAAAAATCCATGCCGAAGACCCAGGAAAAGAGCAGTGTGGAACTGCTGCAACAGCGCAGCCGGGACAGCAACGTCGAATTGCAGTGGCGTCTTGCCATGCCCATCTCGGCTTTCGTGCTGGTGCTGCTTGCCATTCCACTGAGTTTCGTCGATCCCCGCTCCGGCCGCTCCGCCAACCTGATGCTGGCTCTGCTGGTCTATGTCATCTACAACAACATGCTGAGCATCTTCCAGGCCTGGGTGTCGCAGGGCAAGCTCAGCTTGCTGATCGGGCTGTGGCCGGTGCACCTGTTCTTCCTGCTGCTGACTGTCTACATGTTCTACCGGAGGTTGTTCCAGCAACCCTTGATCCCAAGATTCTGGGGTAGATGATCGATGAATCTGATTAACCGTTACCTGATTCAGGAGATCGTTTCCAGCATCCTGCTCATCATGCTGGCGCTGATCGCCATGTTCTCCTTCTTCGACCTGATACAGGAACTGGAAAGCCTGGGCAAGGGGGAATATGGCCTCAGCAACGTGCTGATTTTCGTCCTGCTGAGCGCACCGGGCCATGTCTATCAGGTGGTACCTGTCGCCGTGCTGGTCGGCACCATGTATGCGCTGGGGCGCCTGTCGCGCAGCTCCGAACTCATCATATTGCGGGTCAGCGGCATTTCCATCACAAGCCTGGCCTGGTCATTGGTACGCATCGGCCTGGTCTTTGCGGTACTGACGTTTATCGTCGGCGAATTTGTCACCCCCTACACGGAAAAGACGGCACAGCGCATGCGCATCAAGGCGACCGATTCCGTCATCGCGCAGGACTTCCGCTCCGGCCTTTGGATCAAGGACGGTCGCAGCTTCGTCAATGTCGAGGAGGTACTGCCGGACACGACGTTGCTCAATGTACATATTTATGAATTCGATGGGGATTTTCATCTGCGCACCATCAGCGATGCGAAAACCGGACAGTTTGAAGAAGACGGCTGGAATTTGAGTGAAGTGGCACAGACCCTGTTCAATGAAGACAAGATCAAGTCAGTCTACTTTCCCGAAGCCAACTGGCAGTCATTGATCCGGCCGGAACTGCTGAACGTGCTACTGGTGCAACCGGAAAAGATGTCTGCCCGCAATCTCTATTCCTACATCACGCACCTCAGCGACAACAAGCAGAAAACCTCCAGACACGAGATCGCACTCTCCGCGAAAATCATCTATCCGCTGGCCTGCATGGTGATGGTCGTGCTGGCGCTACCCTTCGGCTTCCTGCAGCAACGTTCCGGCGGCGCCAGCGCCAAGATATTCCTCGGCATCATGCTGGGCGTGTTCTACCAGGTCATGAACCGGGTATTCGTTCACCTCGGCCTACTGAATGACTGGTCACCCATCTTCAGCACGGTCGTACCTACGCTGTTATTCCTGTTGGCAGGGCTCACCATGCTGTTCATGGTTGAGCGACGCTAGTCATGGTGAAACGACGTTAGTACTTCTTCGGCCGTTTTCCAAGCAAAGTCAGACGTGTACCTGACAAACGGTCGTGCAAATAGCACCCTTCACGGTCAAACAGCGCCCAGACAAAACTGATGCCAAACAACAGGCTGGCGAGAATGTAACGTTTCATGGCCAGACTTGGTGACAGCGCTTCCCCATGACGTCCGACCAACTTGATTCGCCAGGTCTGCATGGCGAGCGTTTGGCCGCCTCGTGTCCAATTCCAGACAAAATAAGCCGCACTGATCAGCCACAGATAGATCTGAAAAAAATAACGTTTGGGTGCAGCCGTGGCATCACCGAAAACAGACAGAAAAATCAGCGCGGCGAACATCAGCACGGCCAATAACAGAACGAAATCGTAGAACAGACTGGCCAGTCGACGTAACAGGCCCGGTGAGGCAGTTGAATTTGACACGTTGATCAGTTAACTGGAAAACTAACAGCTAGTTATCCAATTCGTCATTAGCGTAAATCTCCGGACTTTCCCGACGCAACTGCTCGCGTTTGGCTTCCGGCAGGCTCTGGTATTCACGCCACTTTTTCCTCAGTTCCTGCTTTTTATCCTCAGGCAAGGCTCTGAATTTCTCGTGTTTCTTGCGGGCATTCTCACGCTCATAAGGCGTCATCCGACTCCAGCGCGTCAGACGATCCTGCACCCGTTGCTGACGCTCGGCATCCATCTTCGGATAGTCACGCGCGATCTCAAGCATGCGTTCACGTTGCCATGGCCGCAAGGCATCCCATTCACCCGCCAATGGTTTCAGGACTTTTTGCTGGTCGGCGCTAAGTTCTGCCCACGTCGGGCGTTGCGCTACTTCAGGCTCGGCCAGAGCCTGACCGGTCACCATGACAAGAACCAGGGTTATCGCTGCGATGAACGCGCTAGCCATGCATCAAATCCTTTATCCACAAAAGCCTCAGGGGGGAGCTCAGAACCCAGCAGAAAAGCATCGCTCTGCTCATCAGCAGGCTGGGTCGTTAACTGCTGCGTAATGACAAACGCTATCATTGCGGCACCGATTATCATCACGGCGGGCATGATAGCGCGATGTTGATGCATGTAGTCGCCGGACATTCGAAGCACGTGCCCGATTCCATCCGCCTTGCTCTCGACAGCAGCTTGCCTGCGTGCAGCCAATTGGCCCACCGCTTTCATTCTGGCCGCATAGAGTCGGTCCAGCACCTTGCGGTCGAGCTGGGACGTACTGTCATCCAGCAGATTGACTATCTCTTTCGCGTATTCCTGTTCGGTTTTCATCGATCAACTTCCTCTACGTATCGCGCATCCCATGATGTCTGATCTTTCGAGAATCAAATTACTCCTGAATAATTATATGCCTGGTTTGGAAAAACCATGCTTTTCCAATATTGATGCAAGTGTGTGAACGGCGCGCGAACAATGCGTCTTGACGCTACCTTGTGAACATCCCATTGATGCCGCCGTTTCGGCTACATCCATATCTTCCCAGTAACGCAAAATGAAGGCTTCCCGTTGACGCGCCGGCAGCTTCTTGATGGCATCTTCGATAATAGCCAGCGTCTGACTGCGTTGCAATTGTGCTTCCGGCTGATCGTGGTCGTTATCGGGGTCGCCACCCAGAATTTCAAGCGGGTCGCTCTCATCGTCATCCTGCCCGCTGCCAAAGGAAGAAAACAGGGTTGTCCACAGATTACGGACTTTTTGTCTGCGCCAGAAATCCTTGGTGGTATTTTGCAGGATTCGCTGGAATAACATGGGATATTC